>SKLX01000101.1 GCA_007121375.1 Bacillota bacterium
AAGCCGAACCTGTCCCATCCTACATGGACTAAAAGGGCGCTAGCATTAGCTATGGTGGCTATGGTAATCCACCCCAGGTAAACCTGGAAGGGAAGTCCCACCCAGAGTCTTTCCCCAGGGGAGCTTATTCCCCGATCCACCCCCAAATTAAGGTAAATTTTTATAAGGACCATTAACAGGGCTAGCATTATACCCATGGAGGCAAACACCTGAAGATAATGCCAGGCAAATATCCAACCTGCATTTAAGAGGCAGGATAGAAAAAACAGGTACCCTATCCTTCTCAAAAAGGGCATTTCAACCTTCAGGGAGCTAAACAGATCCCGGGCCTGGTACAGGCAGAAACCAAGGAGTAGAAGGTAGATAAGACCCCAAATGGAGAAGGTAAAACCAGCGGGAGTAAATAGGTTGGGATACAGTTCCGAAACTTCTCCCGTAGTCAGGTTATTTAAAGGAAGGGCATTGGCAAGGTAATTAACCGCAACCATCCCAATAAACCCCAGCAGGTTGAGAATCTGTAATTTCCTTTTTCCAATCATTCAAAGCCCCTCCTGATTAGTTTATTTTGATAATATAAAAACACCTTCAAGTAGACACATTTATCATACTACAACATGGTGAATTTTACATTATAATTGGCTTAAGTTTTTTTACTATAAATTATAATAACTGGAACTTAACCTGGAAATAAGAAGGAAAAATGTGCCTTTTGTAGAAGATTATATTATAATAACATAATATCGGAGGAATCCTCTTGCAGATAGTAGATGTTTCTCGGCTTAAAGAAGGGATGACCCTGGCGGCTCCAGTTTATTGCAATTATTCTTACAAAGTTCTTTTGCCCAAGGGCACCACCCTTAACTCCACGCACCTGGAAAAATTAAATAAATTTAAGGCAAAAGGATATTGTATAATACAGGACAGCAATAATTCAGATGAAATTAATATGGATATACTTGAAAAAGTAAGCAATACAAAGGTACGTGAAACTTTTTTAAATACTTACCTTGCTGGGAAGAATTTATATGAAGATGTTGCCCAGGGAAAATATATAGATATAAATCAGGCCAGGGAAGCGGCTAATGACCTTACTGAACAGCTTACCTGTAACAGTAATCTTCTTGCTCAATTAGCCACTATCAAGATAGTTGATGAATATAGTTTTTCCCACATGATAAATGTTGCCATTTATGCTGGTTGCTTTGCCCGAGCCCTGAACTTCACCCATGACCAGGTAAAAGACATATGCCTGGCGGGTCTTTTGCATGATATTGGAAAAGCTAAAATACCTCAGTCAATTTTAAAAAAACCCGGAAAACTAACTGAAGAAGAATTTAAAATTATAAAAAAACACCCGGAGTACGGCTATGAAGAATTAATTGAAATACAGGAAATAAATGAAGACATCCAACAAGGGGTACTTCAACATCATGAGCGGATAAATGGAGAAGGTTACCCCTATGGATTAAAAGAAAAAGAAATAAACCTTATTTCTCGGATTATTTCCATTGTTGATGTATATGATGCCTTGACCTCTAACCGTTGTTATCGAAAGGGATTGCTTCCCCATGAGGCTGCTGAAACTTTGATGGGAGGAAGTTCAATTAACGACTTTGACCTGGAGTTAACAAGGATTTTTGTGAAAAGTATCACCTTATACCCGATAGGGACAGAAGTTATGCTTAACACAGGGCAACAGGCTAAAGTAATTGAAGTGCCCCAAAGCTTTCCCCTAAGGCCTAAAATTGAAATTATAGAGCCTGGAAACATGATTTCTGATAGACCCTCACCAAAGCTGGATTTATTAAAAGAAAGGACCGTGTTTATTACCAAAATTATTGCCTGAGTTATTTGCCTTATTAAATAAATATAAGGCAGCTTTTACTGCCTTATATTTATTATAGTCCTATTTTGTTAACAACCTGTTTTAATTACTGTAAGCTTCGTAAGGGATTTCATCCTCAGGAGAAGTTGCTTTTCCTGACTCCTGTTCTTCTATATCGATCAAGCCTTCGTGCCTTTCCCTCAACTCTTTTTCAATGACATCCGATATCACTTTTTTCCTTTCTCCACCTAGAATTTTGTGTACAATTTCTTCTGATATTTTCCAGCTATCCCTTTCCCCTTCCTTTTTCCACTTGGTATAAGAACTACGATCACTTACCTGGGGGAAAAAGCTTTCTGTCCGCATATATTTGACGGTATGGGGCTGGGTTATATAACTTCCTTCAGAATTAATAGAAATGATTAAATCCACTGCTAACCTGTCATCATCTACCTCAACCCCTCGCAAGGTCCTTAAACAGGCACCGATAATATCGTTATCAATTACATATTGGGCATAGGAGGCAGTAAGGGCTCCTTCCAGTAGACCGGCAGCCTCATGAACGAAATTACCTCCAGCCAATGCTGCTAAAACACAATTTTTAGAGCTTTCATAAGCTGCCTGGGCATCAGGAAGCTTAGAATCACTGGTTCCCACCGTGATATAGCAGGGTAATCTATAATAATGAGCCATCTGGGTAATAGCTGCATTCATTATTCCAGATTCAATGCTTCCCATCAAATAAGCCATGGTTTTCATATCCATAGTAGAAGGAACTGCACTGTATAATATGGGAGTACCCGGGTTTTTAAGCTGGCTCAAAATAACTCCCATCAAAGCTTCTGCATTTTGCTGCACCAATGTCCCTGCCAATGTTACGGGAGAAGTAATTCCGGCAATGGGAGCAGTGCTGGTGGCCAGAGGTAACCCCCAGGCGGACACTTCCATAAGGAGTTGGGTCGAAAGTTCATCCATCTTCAAAGGACTGGATATGCTGGTAATAAAGCCTATGAAAGGTCGGCTTAGAAGCTTCTCTACTCCGCCAGCTATATGAGAAGCCATACTTATAACTTCATTTAAGCCTGTTAAAGAATAAATGCCCCCCATAACAGGCTTTGAGCTATAGCAAAGGGAGTGAAAGAATTTGTTTACTTCTACCCGGTTTAAAGGAGCGTCATGAGGATAAACAGGCACAATAAAGAAATCCAGGTAAGCCAGCTTTTCTACTAAAATAGCTATATCAGCTATGTCCCTACAAAAGGAAGGACGTTTTACTCGATCCAGGTCCAAAACGTTTACAGCCATTCCCCCCGTTCCGAAATGGACTCTGGTGCCACCCAGGACTATTTCCCTGCCTTCCTCCTGGCCATAGAAGGTAAACTCTCCAGGAGCCTGCTTTATACATTTTGAAACCAGGCTCCTGGGGATATAAGCTTTGCTTTTCTCTCTATCAATTTTAGCACCATTTTCTTCTAAAAGGTCCAGTGCTGGTTTATAGTCAATTTTAAACCCGGCTTTTTCTAAAACCTCCATAGTCCCTTCATGAATTTTTTTTACTTCATTTTCACTAAGAACTTTATAGTTTCCTCCATGATATATCGGCCTGTTCACTTTTTTGACCCCTCCTTTTCATAGTTTTATATTTATTTTTTTATATTTTATTATATGGGAGCTTTGAAAAAGTAAATGAATAAAATAAATATTTATTTTAGCCTTCCCATATTATTTTAAATCGGCATATTTTTTTTGACTCCTTCAATAATACTTTAGTTTTATCTAAATTTAAAGATATTTTTTTGTTAATTTCAGTTAAAAGATTAAAAGCCCGAGATCGGGCTTTTAGAAATTGGGCTCTAGTCAATGTCAATTACTTTTTTACCTTCCACGCCTTCTTTTTTCTTAGGCAAGATAACTTTTAACACTCCATCCTTAAACTCAGCCTTAATATCTTCCTCTTTTACATTATCTACATAAAAGCTTCTTTGAAGTTCTCCGTAATGACGCTCTTGTCTGATGTAATCCTCTTCTTCCTCTTTTAATTCCTCTTTCCGGTTAGCCTTAACAGTTAAATGATTGTTTTCATAACTTAATTCAATGTCATCTTTTTCTACTCCTGGCAGGTCAACTTCTAAGATATATTCCTTTTCTGTTTCTTTAATATCAGAAGTGAATATACTCTGTCTTGCTGCAGGACTGAAGATATCATCTAATCCTTTGAAAATAGGGTCCATCAAATCATCTCTACCGGCTTTTCTTAAGCCTCTTCCTCTGAAAGGAACTAAATCAAACATCTGGATCCCTCCTTTATTTATATTCTGATTAGATTTTAATATGAAGGTCAAAGTTGGTCAAACTTTTAAGGAGGGGCTCAGTTCCCAATAATTTTCCTTAACTGCACTGTGTATTAATTTATTAAGTTATTTTTGAAAAATCACAGATGTGCTAGCTTTTTTTATTTAAGTTTCATATATTACCTTTGAAGTAATTTGTCATTTTTTTGTTTATGGTCAACAGGCTCAAAAGTAATGGAAAGGTGCTGGGGATCGCAAAGCTCAATTTCATAAGGTTCCATTTCCCGGCCATGGGAGTCTCGAAAAACCCTTAAGGCAGGCCTAAAAGGCAAACCTTCATAATTCCTGGCCACTACTGCAAGCCTGCCATCACTGAGCAGGACTTCCGTACCTGTCGGATAAGGCGCAACCTTCCTGAAGAAGTGCTTTACAACCTCCCTGTCAAAAGACTCACCAGAGCAGCCGAGGAGATATTCCATCGCTTCGGAAGGAGTAAATCCTTTTCGATAGGGTCTATCGGAAATAAGGGCATCATATACATCGGCTACACTCACTATTTGGCTGAAAAGATGAGTTTCTTCTCCCTTCTTACCATGGGGATAACCTGTTCCATTGACTTTTTCATGATGAAAAAGAGCTATAGTGCTTGAAGTTGGTGGAATATCTTCCTTTTCTTTGAGTAAATCATACCCTTCCTGGGAGTGCTTTTTTATTATTTCAAATTCTTCATCATTGAGTTTGCCTGGTTTGTTTAATATTTTTTTAGGAACCCGGGTCTTTCCTACATCATGAAGTAAAGCACCCAGGCCCAGTCTGAACAAATCTCCATGGGTTAAGCCCATAGAAATGCCTGTAATTATTGATAGTATGGTAACATTAACAGAATGATGAAAAGTATAATCGTCAAAACGTTTTAAATCTACCATATCTACAACTAAAGACCTGTCAGACATTATTTCCCTGAGCAGGTCATTCACACCCTTTTTAATGTTCTGGATCTGCTCTCCCGAGAGGCTCATATGCCTTTCTATTGCCTGGAAGCTTTTCTTTACAATATTAATGGAAGCCTGCTTTATCTCTTCAGGAACAACTTCTTTTATTTTTATATCTCGGGTAACCGGATCTTTAACATAGATCCCGTTGTAACCCAGGGCTTCAATTTTATCAATATAGCTTTGCTTTAAAACCACATTATCTTGCAAAAGGACCCTGCCTTCATAACCGTATATTGGTTTTGCCAAAACCTTGCCGGGTTTAACATCTTTGATAGGAGTAAATTTCATACACTATGCCCCTTCCTGCAGGATCAAAAAAACAGCTATACACTGGTGAGTTTTTTTAGTGACCCTTCAAAACTTTAATGTCGAATTAATTTTTAAATAAAGAAATTAAGACCTATATAATAACATCGTAATTTTTTCTTTTAACTTTATATTTTTTATCCAAGGTTTTGTCAATTTATTTTCCATAATGTCGAAAATGTCTAGCAAAATAAGAAATAAAAAATATTCCTGCAGAGCATAGCACTATGGCCGCACCTGAAGGAATATCGTAATTATAAGAAAGAATCAGCCCTGCAAGACCACTGAGAACTCCTACAAATATTGATATAAACAGCATGGAAGGATAATTTTTACTGATCCTTAAACCAGTAGCTGCAGGGATCACCAGCAGGGCAGAGGCCAGGACTACCCCCACTACCCGTACAGATACCACTATGGTAAGAGCCAGGGAAACAAGCAAACTAAAATACAACAGAGTGTAGGGAAGGCCATTCGCCCTGGCCATTTCTTCATCAAAGGAAATAGCCAGGAGCTCTTTGAAAAGAATAGCTATGAACAATAATATAATCACAGAAACAATACCTAAAAACCAGATATCCTGTGCAGTAACCATCAGCACATTACCAAATAAAAGGCTAAATAGTTCCGGGTAATAGCCTTCCTTAAAACTAATTAAGGTAATTCCCAAAGCCATACCGGTAGCAAAAAAAATGCCAATGACTGTATCCCCTTCTAATTTTCCCCTGCCGCTCAGGTAAGCTATGGAAAGAGCAACTATTACGGCAAATATACTTCCGGCATAAAGTGGATTAATTCCCAGGAGCACCCCCAATGCCAGCCCTCCCAATATTGCATGGGAAATCCCCG
>SKLX01000170.1 GCA_007121375.1 Bacillota bacterium
GGGTAAATTGCGGACCATTATTTTACCGAGCAAATTCTTCGCTACTTTCCGGGTGTCCTCCAGAAAAAAATCCCGGGATAATCCCTCCATTATCCTCACCCCTTATCTAAAATGCCATCTGATACCGTTTCTAACAAAAGCCCCAGGCCCCAATCTATAACCAGGGAAGCATACTGTTCCAGGGTGGCAAAAATTAAAGATTTTTCTGCTGCCTGAATTATAAAGGGATGGGGGAAAAGTTTCAATATAATTATTATTATAACAATAAAAAGCAGGCCTTTTATAAGGCCTATAGGTGCACCCATTAAAGAATTTATGGGCTTAAGAAGGGGTAAAAAAGTCAAAAGGTTTATAAACCGGCCTAATATGGAAAAAACTAGACTGGTTATTATCAATATAGTTATAACTCCTAAAAATATAATAATATATTCTCCCAGGGGAATAAGCTCCAGGGCTCCATTTCCTTCAAACTGCAAAAACCGGCTGATATTAAAATAATTATCCAACTTTTCTCCTGCGTAGGAACCCCACCGGATAGCCAGGTACCAGGACAATAAAAAACCCGCCAGATCTACAAACTGCAAAACCAGGCCTCTCCTGTAACCTTTCCGTACACTCAGCAATAATATTATGGCAAAAGGAATATCCAGCCAGTTCACTGGTCAGATTTTCCTTTCCTCTTCTTTTCCTCTTCTTCCAGTTTTGCATTAACACGCTTTAATTCTCTGCGAAGATTAAAAATTTCATCGGATAGGTTAATGGCTGTTAAAATAGCGATTTTATGGACACCCAAACTGGAACTTTTTTGGGAAAGTTCCTGCATTTTGCTGTCAACATAATCTGCCAGTTTTTTCATGTAGTTTGCAGGTAAATCGGACTTTAAAGTGTACTCATCCCCAAAGATTTCTACACTCACTTTATTTTTATTATCTGCCATTAAAAAACCTCCGCAACCCTTTAAGTTACTATTTATTTATTTCGTGAGAAATAAATAAAATCCTTCTTCTTGAAATAAGCCCCTAAAAAAAGGGGCTTATTTCCTCAAGCGGGCGTCAAATTTCTCTTCCAGGGAATCAATAATTTTTTGGTGTACTTTGTTTACCTCTTCATCCGTCAGGGTTTTCTCCGGGGAACGGTAAACTATGGAGTAGGCAAGGCTCCGGTAGCCTTCTGATATTTGTTCTCCCTGGTAAAGGTCGAAAAGGACTATATCCTCCACCAGCTTGCCACCGCTTTTAATTATTTCCTGCCTGATGTCTTCGGATAAAATATCCTCTTTCACTAGAATTGCTATATCCCGTAGTACCGCAGGATACCTGGGAAGGGGTTTAAAATCAATCTTCAGGCTGGCATGGCTTGCCAGGGATTCAAAATCTACCTCAGCCATGTAAACCCTGTTTTCCAGGTCGAAGGAAGCAGCCACATCACCATGGATTTCTCCCAGGATACCTACACTTTCTTCTCCTACTAAAAGTTCCCCACAGCGGGTAGGATGAAAGGCGGAAAAGGAAGCGGGCTTAATATAATAATTGTCGATTCCCATCCCCTCCAGAAGGTTTTCCAGTATTCCCTTCAATAAAAAGAAATCTACGGGTATGGGTTTATGCTGCCAGTTTTTATCTCCCCACTCTCCCATCAAGGCCAGGGTCAGGGTTTCCCTTTCTCGAGGAAGGGATTTTTCGGAAAGCTTGCCCTGGGGCAGGAAAACCCTTCCCAGCTCGAAAATACTCTGGCTATAAATATTCCGGTTGGCATTATACTGGAGCACCCTTAACAGGTTGGCCAGTAGGGTGGTCCGCATAATCCTCTGTTCCTCGGAAAGGGGATTATGCATTTCAATAACTTTTCGCAGGGAATTATCCTCTTCCAGTTTAAGCTGGTCAAAAATCTTGGGACTGACAAAAGAATAGGTAATGGCTTCGTTAAGACCGCAGGCCGTTAATATCTCCCGGGCCTTATCCGTTAATTTCTGTTCCCTGGTTTTTTTACCCTGGGTTATTTCTCCCCGGGGCAGGGTTGTTTTTATATGTTCATAACCGTAAACCCGGGCCACTTCTTCTACCAGGTCTTCTTCCCGGCTTATATCAGGACGGCGGGTAGGCACCTCTACCTGGAGAATCCCTCCTGCTTCTTCAACTTTAAATCCTAACCGGTGGAAAATATCCTTCATGTTGGAGACGGGTAAATCAATCCCAATGATTTTTTGTGCCCTTTCCGGTCTAAACCTTACTAGGGCATTTTCTTTAACTGAAGGGTATTCATCTAAAACTCCCTTCACAACTTCCCCCCCTGCCAGGTGGGCAATCAACTGGGCGGCCCGGTCAAGGGCATCTACCGTGCCATTGGGATCCACATTTCTTTCAAAGCGGAGGGATGCTTCAGAACGAAGGCCCAGCTCCCGGGAAGTTTTCCGGATTGAGGCTGGTTCAAAGTTAGCTGACTCCAGAAGGACGTTTCCTGTCTCCCGGGTTATTTCCGTGTGAAGACCTCCCATGACTCCCGCCAGGGCTATAGCCCCGGAAGGGTCTGCAATAACCAGCATATCCTCCTCCAGCTGACGCTCCTGTTCATCCAGGGTTGTCAGTTTTTCCCCTTCATAAGCCTTTCTTACTATTACCGTTGATTCATTCACCCGGTCATAATCAAAAGCATGGAGGGGCTGACCAAATTCCCACATGACGTAATTAGTTATATCTACAATATTATTGATAGGACGAATTCCTACCGCCAGAAGCCTTCTCTGGAACCAGAGGGGGGAATGCTCCAGCTTTATATCCCTGACCAGGCGGGCAGAATAACGGGGACAGAGGTCTTCATCTATTATATTTACCCGGGCCAAATCCTGGATTCTTTCTTCCTTTTCCTGGACCGGGGGAAAGTCAATCTTTAAAGGGGCACCAGTAATAGCAGAAACTTCCCGGGCCAGACCCAGCATTCCCAGGCAATCAGAACGGTTAGGGGTCAACCCCAGTTCCAGGACCCAGTCTTCCAGGTCCAGGGCGTCTTTAATGTTTTCTCCCACCGGCAGAGAATCCTCCAGTATTAAAATGCCGTATTCATGGCGGAAATCTAATTCCAGCTCTTCTGCCGAACACAACATGCCGTGGGACTCAATACCCCTCAGCTTTGTTTTTTTAATCTTCATGCCCCCCGGCAAAACTGCTCCCGGTTTGGCGACAGGAACCAGGTCTCCCACCCGGTAGTTTGCTATTCCCACCACCACCTGGAGAACTTCTTCATTTACATCCACCTGGACCACATAAAGCTTATCCGCCTGGGGGTGCTTATCCACCGATTGTACCCTGCCCACTACAATACCAGGGACATCGGGGTAAAAGGAAGTTAGAGATTCCACTTCCACTCCCGACATGGTCAGTTTTTCTGCTAACTCCTGGGGGCTTATATCCATATCAACGTAATCCTTCAACCACTGGTAAGACACCAGCATCCTATTACCTCCCTACAATTCCTTATTTAATCCGCTGTTAAAACTGCTTCAGCATCCTCAAATCATTGGTAAAAAATAGTCTTAAATCATCAATATTGTACTTGAGCATGGCAATCCTCTCCACTCCCATACCAAAGGCATAACCGGTAACCTTGTTAGGATCGTACCCGGAAACCTCTAAAACCCGGGGATGTATCATGCCGGCACCCAGAACTTCCAGCCAGCCGCTCTGTCCACAGACCCGGCAGCCACCACCACCACAGATAACACAGGAAATATCCACCTCCGCGCTGGGCTCCGTGAAGGGAAAAAAGCTGGGCCTTAAGCGTATCTCCAGGCTTTCCCCAAATATTTGCCGGGCGAAAAGGAGGAGGGTGCCCTTTAAATCACCCATGGAAATATCCTGATCTACGGCAAAACCTTCCACCTGGTGAAACATGGGGGAATGGGTGGCATCATCGTCCCTGCGGAAAACCTTGCCGGGGGCTATGATCCTCAAGGGAACTTCCGGGGCCACCTTTTCCATAGTTCTTATCTGCACAGGAGAAGTATGGGTCCTGAGAAGAATTTCTTCCGTTATATAAAAGGAGTCCTGCATATCCCGGGCAGGATGTTCCCTGGGAATGTTCAGGGCTTCAAAGTTATAATAATCCGTTTCAATTTCCGGGCCATCGGCAATGGTAAAGCCCATTCCCAGGAAAATTTCCTCTATCTCCTCCATTACCAGGGTCAGGGGATGGGCCCGGGAAACGGGGGGGCGGGTTCCCGGTAAGGTAACATCAATCCTTTCCCGGTTGAGCTCTCCTTCCCTTTCCCTTTCTTTTAAGAAAGCTTTTCGTTCTTCTATTAGCTGGGATATTTCCTCCTTTACCTGGTTAGCCAGCTTGCCAATAACGGGCCTTTCTTCCGGGGAAAGCTTTCCCATGCTCCTCAGCACCCCCGTTATTTCTCCCTTTTTACCCAGATACTTAACCTGGATTTCTTTTAGTTTCTCCGAGTCTTCCAGGCTTTTTATTTCTTTTTCTGCCTGTTCCTTTATTTCTTTCAATTTTTCCTTCAAAATAAAAACCTCCCAAAATCTTCTAACTAAAAAACTTTCGTCCCTTGGACGAAAGTTATTATTCCGCGATACCACCCAGGTTAGCCAAATATTTATAAACTGAAAAAATTAGCTCAACTCAACAATATTAACGTGTATTCCACGGCCATGCTTACCCGGTAAAAACCTTTCAGCAGAGCAGTTCCGGAGGGAACTTCAAATAATTTCTTCCCAGAAAAGCTTTCAGTCCATGACTTTTCCTCCCTTAGGGATTCCGTTATTCTACTCTCTCCTTCATTACCTTTAGCTCTATTTTATTGTACAACCAGCCTCTTGTAAATTAAGTATGCAGCAACTGACCCGGTATTCACAAACATTTTCCAGAATATATCTGCGGTCAGCAATTTAAGCACTTCCCTTCGGTTATTGTTGGGGACCTGGTTACTGACCAAATTATATCACATGGATTTTTAAAACACAAGTTGAAGGTACGGTATTGGTCCAGGAATATTAATTACTTAAAAGAAAAGTGCTTCTGCCTGACCCCTTCATACATGATAATACCCGCTGCTACCGCCACATTCAAGGACTCTGCCGGGCCCAGGAGGGGTATTTTCAAGCGGTAATCCGCAGCCTTTAGTATTTCCTTGTCCAAGCCGAAGGCTTCACTTCCAAAAAATACGGCGGTGGGCACCGTTAAATCCACCTGGAAGAAGTTAGCCTCCCCCTCCAGGTCCGTAACAGCAAGCCTGATATTTCCCTGGCAAAAATAGTTGATAAGGCTTTCCACGTTCTTAATCAAGACCACAGGCAGGTTAAAAATAGCTCCCATGGTTGCCCGGAGGGTTTTGGGGTTATGGATGTCCACCGTGCCCCGGGTAACAACCACTCCCGCAGCAGATGCCGCCGACGCTGTGCGGATGATAGTCCCCAGGTTCCCAGGATCCTGGATACCGGCAGCCACGATAGTTAAAGGTCTTTTTTTAAGAGCCAGTTGAGAAAGGCTGCTTTCCGGAGGCACAGCCGATGCTACAATTCCCTGGGGGTTTTCCGTATCCGATGCTTCTTTTAAAATATTCCGGGAAACAATTAAAACCTTAGCCTGGGGCTGATTATTTTGAATATCCTCCAGCAATGCCCTACCCCTCTTATTTTTTAAAAGATCTTCCGAATAAATGATGGAATGAAGCCGTACCTGCTTCCAGGCAGCTTCTTCAATAAGGCGAATTCCTTCCAGGGGGATAAGGCCCTTTTTATCCCTGCCCCTTTTTCTCAGCAGGGAACGATATAATTTGACCTCCGGGTTTTGAGAACTGGTTACTACCACAATAAGCCCTCTCTTTACAAGGTTTCAAGACGTTTCAGTTTTTTGTTTTCTCCTGCCAAAATTAAAACGTCCCCTTTTTTGATGATATCTTCCGCCATAGGGGTCAGGTTTAATTCATCCCCCGACTTTATGGCAATAACATTGACGGAATACCTGGCCCTCAAGTCCAGGTCCAATAAGGACCTGCCCACAAAATTATCGGGGGCCACAAGCTCCACAATACTGAAGTCAGGGGACAGTTCAATGTAGTCTAAAATATTGGCCGCCACCAGGTTATGGGCAACCCTGACTCCCATGTCCCTTTCGGGAAAGATGACCTGGTCTGCCCCTATACGGTAGAGGACCTTACCATGAAGTTCGGTACGGGCCTTGGCCACCACATACTTAA
>SKLX01000213.1 GCA_007121375.1 Bacillota bacterium
AACCTTCCCCTGGCCAAAATATACCGCCTGGCAGAATTCTATGAAAGCTTAAGTTTAAAACCCCAGGGCCGCTGCCAGATTAACGTTTGTGCCGGTACCGCCTGCCATGTAAGGGGAGCTTCCAATATCCTGGAGGAATTTGAACAACAGCTGGGAATCAAGGCAGGCCAGGTGACCCCCGATTTGAATTTCGGCTTGAAAAAAGTTAATTGTGTGGGCACCTGTGCCCTGGGACCGGTAGTAACGATCCAGGACCGCTACCTGGGAAACATGTCCCCTCTGAAAGTTAAAAAAGTTATCCAGGAATACTCGGACCTCAAGGACAGGGAAAAAAAGCATGCTTAAATTTTAGAGGGGTGCTACGACTATCAGCTGCCATTAGAAAGAGGTGAATTCTTTGAAAAGGTTAACTTCTATAACGGACCTGGAAAAACTGCAAAAGGACCTGGCCCTTCGAAGGAAGGGAGAAAATCTCCTGGTTACCCTTTGCCAGGGAACGGGATGCAAAGCCTATGAAAGCCACAAGATTTATGAAGCCTTTGAAAAAGAGCTAAATGCCAGAAATCTGAGGGAAAAGGTATCCCTCAGGTCAACGGGCTGCCATGGTTTTTGCGAACAGGGGCCCCTGGCAGTTATTTTCACCGGGGAAATATGCTACTGCCGGGTAAAGGCAGAAGATATCCCGGAAATTGTAGAAAAAACCCTGATAAAGGGAGAAACAGTAGAAAGACTCCTTTTCCAGGACCCGGAGGGGGGAAAAAGATATGCCCGGGAAGAAGACATCCCCTTTTACAGGCACCAGGAAAGGCTTCTGTTAGGGCAAAACAGGCTGTTAGATCCCCGCAGTATTAAAGATTACATTGCCCAGGGCGGCTACCAGGCCCTGGGTAAGGTCCTGGCAGAAATGACTCCTTCGGAAGTAGTGGAGGAGGTAAAAAAATCTAACCTGCGGGGCCGGGGTGGGGCCGGTTTCCCCACGGGAATCAAGTGGGAAACAACCCGCCAGGCTCCTGGAGAAGAAAAATATGTGGTGGTAAATGCCGATGAAGGAGACCCGGGAGCCTATATGGACAGAAGCCTCCTGGAGGGAAACCCCCACCTGGTGCTGGAGGGCCTAATAATAGGGGCCTATGCCATGGGGGCTAAAAAAGGTTTTATTTTTCTCCGCCAGGAATATCCCCTGGCCCTGGAAAACCTCCGCCTGGCCCTGAAGGAAGCCAGGGATTACGGTCTCCTGGGAGAAAATATTTTAGGGACATCCTTTAGCTTTGAAGCAGTCACAAAAAGGGGGGCTGGAGCCTTTGTCACAGGTGAATCCAGCGCCCTGGTGGCAGCCATTCAAGGCAGGGTCGGGGAACCCGGGCCCAAGCACATTAACACTGCCCTCCAGGGTATAGGAGGGAAACCTACCGCCCTGAATAATGTGGAAACCTGGGCTAATATACCCCGGATCCTGGAAAGGGGCGCCTCCTGGTATGCTTCCCTGGGAAACAGGGAAAACACAGGGACCAAAATCTTTTCCCTGGTAGGCAAGGTAAACAACACGGGGCTCATTGAAGTTCCCCTGGGAACCACCCTGAAGACAATTATTTTTGATATCGGGGGAGGCATCAAAGGAGGAAAAAAATTCAAGGCCGTCCAGACGGGAGGCCCTTCGGGAGGCTGCCTCCCCGAGAAGTACCTGGACCTGCCCGTGGACTTTGATCGCCTCAGGGAACTGGGGTCCATGATGGGCTCAGGAGGAATGATCGTCATGGATGAAGACAGCTGCATGGTAGACGTGGCCCGTTATTTCATGCAGTTCTTGAAGGAAGAATCCTGCGGAAAGTGTATAAGCTGCCGGGAAGGAATTAATATGATGTATGATATTCTGGAGGGAATAGCCCTGGGGAAAGGCCGGGAAGAGGAACTGGAACTTTTGGAAGAACTGGCCTGGGCAACCCATAAGGCCTCCCTCTGCGGACTGGGGAAAACAGCGGCCAATCCTGTAACCAGTACCCTGAAATATTTCCGGCAGGAATACCTGGCTCACCTGAAGGAAAAAAGATGCCCTGCAGGAGTATGCAAGGCCCTGATCAGCTATACTCTGGACCAGGAAAAATGCAACGGCTGCGGGCGCTGCCAAAAACTGTGCCCCGTTAAAGCCCTGGAGGGGGAAAGGGGATCACCCCCCCATCTCAATCACCCCTTATGCATAAAATGCGGCATCTGCTTTGAAGCCTGTCCTTTCAAGGCTATCTATGTCCAGTAAAAATAAGTTTTTGGGAGAGGGTTGGAAATGATTAACTTAACCATTGACGGAAAAAACTATAAGGGAGAGAAGGGAGAAAACCTTTTACAGGTGGGCCTAAATAATGGTTTCGATATACCCCATCTCTGCTACCATGAAAACCTTTCCCCCTACGGCGGGTGCCGCCTATGCCTGATAGAAGTAACCCGGGGAGAAAGAACAACTTTGACCACCTCCTGCACTTATCCCGGGGAGGAGGGGTTACAGGTAAAAACCAGCACCCCCCAGGTTTTAAAAGCCCGCCGGTTGATGATGGAAATAATTCTGGCCCTGGCACCATCTTCTTCCCATATCCAGAGCCTGGCCGGGAAAATGGGGGTAGAAAGGACTCCCTTTAATTACCAAAAGGAAGGGGAAGGCTGTATTAAGTGCGGCCTTTGTGTTCGGGCCTGTGAAGAACTGGTGGGGGCGGGGGTCCTGACCTTTTCCCATAAAGGGCCCCAGAGAAAGGTAGAACCCCCCTTTGGGGAAGAACCGAAAAATTGTATAGGATGCGGCACCTGCGTATATGTATGTCCTGCCGGGTGCCTCACCATGGAGGATACCCCCCAGGAAAGGAAAATTGACCGGTGGAAGAGGAGGATGGAGATGAAAACCTGCCAGAAGTGCCATCAGCCTTATATGCCCACCCCCCAGATAGAATACATTTTAAAAGGCCCCCCGGATCCACCCCCGGAAAAATGGCTTTCCTGCTGTCCCATCTGCCGAAGGAAGGGGTAAGAGGCCTTTCCCCCGTTAGATTGCGCCCGTGCCGGGCGCACACAAAGGAGCCGGCTTCATGGCCGGCTCCCTTTATCCTGGGGCTATATAACTCAATCTTTACAAAAAAGCACAATGCGGTTGGTGTTGGTTCCATAACTGTTGTTGTTAACACCCCATATGTTTGAAGTTTTGGTAAACTCCTGGAGGTTTATAAGGATGCCCCGGCAAGCAAACCCCGCCTTTAAACCCAGGGGAACCACATAATCCTCCAGATTAATAGTCCCCTTTCTAACCTCCCCTACTTCAAAGGCTACCCATCCGCCTGCACAGGTAATCCGGTAAAGCTCCCGGAAAGCTTTCCCCATGACGGATGACCATTCTTCCATAGTCCTGGCCATAGTAATCTTTTTTTCCACTTCTTTGGTATCTATACCATTAAACCAGCACCTGAGCCAGTTGTCCTTCGAATACTGGACCACATCTAAAAAGGGGGGTGAAGTTACCGTCAGCTGCACCGACTCTCCAGGAATCTCCCAGGTCCCCCCGGCATCCTTTTCTAAAAACCAGGCGGTAGAAGCGGCCTTTTTCAGGTTTTCTACTTCCCCCGGGGAAAGGTTTTTTACCAGGTTCCTTGTTTTTTTCATTATTATTTTTACGGTATCCCGGTAGGGGGGAACCTGCTTTCTCTTCTCGTTAATTTTTGCCTGGCGCTGGGGGGAAACCGCCTGATTGGGAGGCAGGGTGTAGACAGAAAAAAAACCGGGGGAATGGCCCGTCAACCGGTTGGTGGCTACCATCCTTATCCATGAGTCCCGATGGTCCTCCACCCCTTCCTCCTTCCTGGCCTGGAGATACCTCTGCAAAGAAACTATTTCCCCTTCCGTGTCAGGGTGAAAAAACATGGACAAATCAAAATCAGCTTTCAAGTTTTTATTCAGGGGAATTTCAGAAAGCCTCCGGGCAATACCCGGCAGGGTAGGGACAGAAAAACGTGGTTGGGATAAAATCCTGCTTAAGGGGTTAATATCATTGGAAATTACCTGCCGTCCCAGTAGTCCTGCCTCCACCACCGTGGTACCCCTGCCGCTAAAGGGATCATAAACCTTATCCCCTTTTGCCGTGAGAAGTTCTATAAAGAAGCGGGGTAGCTGGGGCTTAAAACAGGCCCGATAGGAAACTTCTTGAAGGGAGGAAGCCTGCCTCTGCCTGGAAGTCCAGAACTCATTTATAAAAACAGGGATTTTTTCTCCCCCTGCCTTAAACTCTTCAATTACTGTCTTTTTTTCTTCTTCCGGTAAAAGGGTGAAATTTTCCCCCTGGCCGCAAGAATAATGTTTTAAGTGTTCATATACCTCTTCCCTGTTAAGGGTGGCCATGATTTTGCTCCTCCACTAAAAGCTTCCTGCACCTCATCTACATGAAATAATCTTTTTGATCAGGAAGAAAAGGCTTTTCTACCTTTTCTTCAAGGGGGACCTCTTCCCGGGTTTCTTCCATGCCTTCTTCAAATATTTCCACAAAAAGTTCTACCAGCAGGGGGTCAAACTGGTAGCCCGCCCAGCAAATCAGCTCCCGGAGAGCTTCCTCCTCCTTTTTTAGCTCCCCGTAAGGACGGTGGCTGGTCATAACATCGAAGGCATCCACAATGGAAAAAATCCGGCATTCCAGGGGAATATTTTCCCCGGAAAGCTGACGGGGATAGCCCGTGCCATCCCATCTTTCATGGTGATATAAAATTAATTCCGCCACATGTTTAAAATCCGGGGATGCTTTGGCAATCCTGTAGCCAATCTCCGGGTGCCGCTTTATTTCTCTCCATTCCTTGTCCGTTAGCTTCCCCTCTTTAAAAATTATATTTTCAGAAATGCCTGCTTTGCCGATATCATGGAGGGAACATAACAAGCTGAGATTTTTTAACTGTTCCTGGCTTAAACCGGTCCTCACCCCCAGGGTCCGACTCAATTCCTTTAATTTATCCGTATGGCCCCTTTCCACAAAATCTTTTTTAGAAAGGGCCCTCACCAGGCTGCTGATAATCTCCTCCCGGCTGGAGGAACGGCGGGAATCCTTGTTTTTATACATGCTGTCATCGGCTTCATTGAAGGCTTCCATAAGGGAGTACTCGGGAGAAGTAGAAGTAGCCAGCCCCAGGGACAGCCTCAAGGGCATTTGGGGGTTATTCCTTTGATGTTTTTCCAGGTTTTCCAGTATACGATCCATAATATTTTTTGCCACTTCTTCACCGGTGCGGGGAAGGATCAGAGCAAACTCATCTCCCCCAATACGGGCCACCACATCATTTTTCCTTACCGATTGGTTCAAAAGGGCGGCACACTCTTTTAGAAGACGGTTGCCCGCCTCATGGCCCATGGAATCATTAACAAACTTCAAATCATCCAGGTCTACCATTATTATGCTGACGGGATAATCATTACCTCCGCACAGGCGGGCTATTTCCTCCTTGAAAAATTCCCGGTTGTAAACCTCCGTCAGGCTGTCAAAAAGAGTTAAATGCATGAGCTTCTCTTCATATCTCTTGCGCTTTGATATATCAGTATAAATGGAATAACCTCCGGCGGGACCCTCCTCCATGATAACGGGTACTTCTTTTATGCTTACCGCCAGGCTGCTCCCCTCCTTAGCACGGCAGATTGCTTCCCGGTCAAAGGCCTCTCCCTGGAAGCCCCAGGAAGGCCTTTTTCCTCCTGACCCATCCCTTTCCCTCAAGTTGATAAGCTCCAAAAGATTCCTCCCTTTAATCTCCTCCAGGGAGTAGCCAAAAAGCTCACTAAATTTGGCATTTATATCAATCAGTTTGTAATCTCCATCATGAAAGGCAATGGCATCAGTAGAGTTTTTAAATAAAGCCTCCAGGTTAGCCTTTTGAAGTTCCAGCTTTTTTTCTACTTCTTTTCGCCGATTAACAATGTAAAGGCCAAGGCAGGCCAGGAAGCCCAAAAATATCAAAGAAGCCAGGAAATACTCCAAAACAGCTCAACTCCTAACTATAAGCCTGTAATTTATACTTTCAAAAACTCTTTGATGTTCTCCATAATTTCCTTTAAGGGGGGGAGCCCCTTAAACCATTCTTCCCCCGTAATTTCATTGGTGCAGGCGCAGTAAACCTGGGACACCAGTTTTTTAAGCTGGTAGGGTAATTCTTCCGGTTCCATGGTGCAAATTTCTT
>SKLX01000217.1 GCA_007121375.1 Bacillota bacterium
AAAAAGCGCCCGGTTGGCGCTTTTTTATTATCTCTTTTGTTGTCTTCATTATAACTATAAACCGAGGCCTTTTCTGCGTTCCTTGATAGCTTCCAAAAGCTTTTCGCAGGCCTTCAAGGGATCAGTTTCTACAATAAAGTAACCTCCTACCAGTTCCTTTGCCTTTTCAGTTAGTAATTCGGCTACTAAAGGACTTCCCAGTACATTAGGTGCTACCCCCACATGGGTGGGCAGACCTCCTGAGATAGCCCAGGTACCTATAGAAATAGCCTTTTCAGTCATAGCTTCTGGGGCGCTGGCTACCACGGGAAGTTTATCCAGGTCCACATCCAGTTTATTTGCTACGGCCACGGCTATATCAACTGCCCTGGAGTTGTCAACACAAGAGCCCATATGAAGTATAAGGGGTAGGGGCCCGTTTAATCCTGCGGCTTCACCAATTGCCGTTAATACAGCTTTTAAGCCTTCTCCTGCATAATCTTCGGTGGCCTGGGGAGTAAGAAGCCCATGCCTGGCAAAAGAACCAGCTCCGCAGCCAGTGGCCAGGATTAATACATTGTTTTTGGCCATTTCTTTGGCCATGGTAACAAAGTTTTCATCCTGAGGGACTTTAGCATTGTTACAACCGGCAAAAAGGCATACTCCAAGGATATTGCCCTTTACAATATTATCAATTAAGGGCTTTAAGGGATCTTCGCTATCCACCTTTTTCAAAGCTTCAACAATGGCTTCTGTAGAAAAGCCTGCAATAGAGGTGCATTTGTTATCAGGAATATTTATTTTCTCAGGCCTTCTTTTACCGTAAGCTTCTATGGCTGATTTAATGATGTCCTTAGCGCATTCTCTGGCATTTTCTTCATTTAGTTCCATATGTTCTGCCCCGGCAATTTTTGCTATGGGCATGGTAGTAATAAGTTTTGTATGATAACATTCCATGAGATTTGCCAGGCTTGGCACCACGCACTGATAATCTACCACCATGGCATCGATAACTCCAGTGATTATGGCCAGCTCCTGGGATACAGAGTGGGTCAAGGGAGGCACGCCATGTCTCATGAGAACCTCGTTTCCGGTACAGCATATGCCTACCAGGTTTATCCCTTCAGAAGCCCCGGCATTCCTGGCATCCTCTTCCATTTCCTTTACTACCTGAACTATTATATCTGAAAGGGCTGGATTGTGACCATGAAGAGCTATGTTTACAGCATTTTCTTTTAAGACTCCCATGTTGGCATCGGTAACTACCGGTTGGGGAGTTCCAAAAAGAATATCGGCCAAATCAGTTCCCATATGGCATCCTGCATAATCAGCCAGGGAACACTTAATGCCACCTAAAAGCAGGTTTACAGGATCTGCATCAACTCCGTAATGGGTTCGATGCATTAACTCTGAGATGGCGCTGTCAATACCTCCTGGAACAACTCCCAATTTAGAAAAGGTCTCTACCCGGCCTTTGGTTACGGTGGTGGCTGCCCACAGGTTGGGGCCTTCCTTATCGGAGAATTCTTCCAGGGCCAGGCGGGCAACTTCTCCAGCCAGCTCTTCAATGCTTTTTCCTTCTGTCTCTATGCCCAGGCGAGAAGCTACGGCTTTAAGTTTATCAGGATCTTTAACTGGATAATCCTTGTATTTACCCTGGGCTGATTTGGCCAAAATATGGGCCAGATGCTTGGCGTGACCAGAATGGGCAGCGGTTCCTCCCACTATAGCTCGTAAAAGGTTCCTGGCTACAATAGTATCTGCATTTGCTCCGCAAACTCCTTCCTGGGGGCCTCCTTTAAAGGGATCAATACGGCAGGGGCCCTGGAGACAGTTTCGGCAGCAAAGGCCCAGTTCACCAAAACCACACTGGGGCTGCTGGTTTTCCAGTCTATCCCATATGGTTTCAATTCCTTCTTTTTCAGATTTTTTAATCATGGATTGACAAGCTTTATCAATACTCTTTTGGGAAAGAATATCCTTATCCATAATTCACCTCTCCCTTAAAATTATTTTTTAATAATTACACTCCGGCTGGTTACATCATAATTGCTGAGGGATTCAGCAACAGCTTTCCGTCTACATTTTTCACATAAGTCTAATAAATTCTTCGGTAGTTCAAGCTTACCTAAAATATATTCAGGGGTGTTTTCTGGAGTATAGGTAATACCACATTCTTTACACCTTCTTAAAGGTATTTTCGTATTCCAGAACTCCATATACCTGGTTTCATCACTATCTTCTACTTTTATAGCCCCTGTAGGACAGACAAAGGCACAGGCGGTACATCCCACACATTCTTCAGAAGGCTCGTTAAAAGGGGTGGAAACTTTTCTTCCCGCTCCCCGGTAGCTGAAGCTTACGGCATTTTTGCCAATTACTTCACTGCAGACCCTTACGCACAGGCCGCAGAGAATGCACTCCTCCTGGTCATGAAGAGGAAAAGGGCTCCCTTCCAGGCCCATTTCTTCAGCTAAATCTTGAATAAGCTTAACCTGGGGGCATCTGGCCAGAAGTAGCTTCACAATTACCCTCCTTAACTGTTTAACCCTGGGTGAATCAGTATATACAGAAATGCCTTCTTCTCTAACAGGGTAAGTGCAGGAGGTTACTAACCTGCTTTTATCTTCCTTGCAAACTTCTACAGTACACAGCCTGCAGGCTCCATAAGGAGACAGGGCTTGATGGTGACACAGGGCAGGTATTTCTATACCCTTTTGCCGGGCCAGCTCCAGCAAGGTAACTTCTTCTTCCGTTTGAAATTCCCGGTCATTTATAAAAATAACAGCCATTTTTTCACCTCTACTCAACAGAAATTGCTTCATAACGGCAAACTTCCAAGCAGGCTCCACACTTTGTGCATTTTTCCTGGTGTATAATATGAGGCTCGTCTTTTGTGCCTTCAACGGCATCTACGGGACAGGCCTTTAAGCACCGTCCACATCCGGTGCAAACTTCCTGGTTGATAAAGTATTTAATTAAGTTTCGGCATACTTTAGCAGGGCATTTTTCGTCCCTTATATGGTCCAGGTATTCCTGATGAAAATACTTCAAGGTGGTAAGGACAGGATTGGGAGCCATTCCTCCCAAGGCACAGAGGGACCCCTCCTTCATGGCCTGGGCTATTTCCTCCAGCATGTCCAAATCATTTTCCTGACCTTTGCCCTCCATAATATTGTTTAATATGGCCAGCATTTGTTTACCCCCTTCTCTGCAGGGAGTACACTTACCACAGGATTCCTCCTGGGTGAAGGAAAGAAAATATCTGGCTACATCTACCATGCAGGTGCTTTCATCCATAACGATCATTCCCCCGGATCCCATCATCGATCCTGCTTCCGTTAACTTTTCATAGTCCAGGGGAAGGTCCAGGAGCTTTTCTGGAATACATCCTCCTGAGGGGCCGCCCGTTTGAACAGCCTTGATATTTTTTCCTTCAGGAATGCCTCCACCTATATCAAAAACCAGTTTTCTTAAGGTTATTCCCATGGGTACTTCTACCAGCCCCGTATTGTTTACATTACCCGTTAAAGAAAAAACCATGGTTCCTTTGCTTTTTTCCGTTCCTATTTGGGCATACCAGTCGGCTCCATTATTAATGATATACGGTACAGAGGCCCAGGTTTTAACATTATTTAATACCGTGGGTTTATCCCAAAGCCCTTTTTCTGTAGCATGAATATATTTGTCCCTGGGCTCGCCGGCCTTTCCCTCTATGGAAGCAATAAGGGCGCTTGATTCTCCACAGACAAAAGCGCCTCCACCCCGGTTAATTTTTACATCGAAACTAAAACCGCTTCCCAAAATATTTTCACCTAACAGCCCATATTCTCTGGCCTGTTCCAGGGCAGTAGAGAAATTTTTAACGGCCAGGGGGTATTCATTTCTTACATAAATATATCCTTTTTCTGCTGATACGGCATATGCTCCAATAATCATGCCTTCCAAGACAGAATGGGGGTTTCCCTCCAGGATACTTCTATCTTGAAAACAGCCCGGGTCTCCTTCATCAGCATTGCATATTACGTACCTGGTGTTATCGGGAGCATTATAGCAGGATTCCCATTTCAGTCCTGTTGGAAAACCGGCACCACCCCGGCCCCGGAGTCCAGAAGCCTTAATTTCTTCTATTACCTCCAGGGGGCTTTTCTCCTGGAGTACCATACTCAAAGCCCGGTAACCACTTATGGCCAAATAATCCTTAATGCTGGTGGGGTCTATTATGCCGCTGTTCCTCATTAACAGGCGATGCTGGTTATAATAAAAGGGAACCTGGTCTTCTACAACAACTTTTTCTTTTGATACCGGATCGGTATATTGGAGACGCTCTACTGCCTTTTTTTGTATGATAGTTTTTTCGATTATTTCTTCTACATCATCAGGAGTTACCTGGCAGTAAAGGTAATTCCCCGGGTGGACAACTACCAATGGTCCCTGTTCGCAGAAGCCGTGACAGCCTGTTACCCGGGTGGTAATTTTCCCATCTATGTTTTTTTCTTGCAGAGCTTCTTTAAAGGAGGATACCACCTGGTGGGCTCCTGAAGCTGAGCAGCCGGTGCCGCAGCAAACTGCTACCCAGGTTTCTTCCCGGGACATATCTTTAATGCAAGACTGTCTAAATGATTCCAGATCAGCTGGATTTATTATTTTCCTCATGGTATCCCTCCAGCAGCTTATCAATTTTTTTATAACTAAGCCTACCTTCGTATTTGTCGTTAATTATCACCAGGGGGCCGAGAGCACAGGCTCCTACACAGTTCACCGTTTCCAGGGTAAATTTTTGGTCTTCCGTGGTTTCTCCCGGGTTTACTTGAAGTTTGTGACATATTCTTTCCAGGATACGGGGAGAGCCCTTTACATGACAGGCGGTTCCCATGCAAACCTGAACTTCATTTTCTCCCCTGGGCTCCAGGCTGAAACATTTATAAAAAGTTGCCAGGTTAAAAAGATGACTTAAAGGCACTTCTAACCTTTGAGAGACCCGCTTCAGGGCTTCTTTAGGCAGGTAGCGGAATTCACTGTTAATATCATGGAGAAGGGGTACATAGGGAGCTTCATCATGGATATACTTTTCAATGATTTCGTCTACTTTGTCCAGCTCTTCTAACATAGTAAAAAGGTAGAATCTTGAAGGGGCATATTATTCTCCCTTTAAAAACTCTACCATAAATTCCCTCCTTTTCTCTTTTGTGAACTCTTCTACAGATACGAATTCCAGGGCCCTGGTGGGACAGCTGCTGACACAAGCGGGTACATCTCCGACAGACAATCTTTCCTGGCAAAGGTCGCATTTAAGGATGGCTTTATCATCTGTGCTCAGGGTAACAGCTCCAAAAGGGCATACCAGGATACAAACTTTACATCCTATACAGAGGGCTTCATCAATTAAAACGGCTTCGCCCACATCTTTTTTAGTAATGGCTTCGGTGGGACATACCTTAATACAGGGAGGATCTTCACAGTGGCGGCACTGGAGAGGTAAGCTGGTGCCTTTAGAATGTTCAACGGTTACACGGCTCTGGGGCAAAGGTCTTTCGAAGATTGAGGCTAAAAGCTCTTTACTTTCCGAGTGCTCTACAGCACAGCCCAGTTCACAGCTGTGGCAGCCCAGGCACTTTTTGACATCTACTACCATTAAGCCCTTCACATTAACACCTCCTCGCTAATTATTTGGGTATTGGACCAGGAGAAATGTTAAATTAAAAAGAGGCATACTGGCGCTTTAAATGGTTCAATACTCTTTAATTTGATTAAATTCTCTAAACAAAATAAATCTCCTTCCCTTTAATTTTATAAGATGTGTAGTTTTTTTAATATATTCCTTGAATTCTTAATAAAGCTGAGAAGGAGGGCAGAATTCATATCCTTGATGAAAAAAAGCTCAGGCTATATAATTAATTATGCTTGAGGATTCAAAAAAAGAACGGTAAAGGAGGGTAATATGGAATATTTACCCTTGCAGGAGATTGCAAGAAAAGCTGAGTTAAAGGATGAGGTGGCTACTGAATATTTAAAGCTTTACTCAGAAATAATAAACTGTCAAAAATCCGAAGGATTGATCCTTTATGCTGAGGATTCAATAAAAACTATAAAAAAAATAGATAAACTAAAGAAAAATGGTTTGACAAAGGACCAAATTATTAAGATCCTAAACAAAGAAAATTCTTTACCCTG
>SKLX01000117.1 GCA_007121375.1 Bacillota bacterium
GGCCCACTAAAGCCACCCCCTGAGTATTTTCTATATAAAATACCCCGGGAGGGGCTATATTATACCATTAAATTCTCAAGTTTATCATACTGTGCTCATAACTTCATCGGGAAGGTCAAAATTTGCATAAACGTTCTGAACATCATCATGGTCCTCTAAAGCTTCCATTAAACTTAATATATTTTTGGCTTCTTCTTCATCCGTTATCTTCACCAGATTTTGAGGAACCATAGCTACCTGGGCAAAATTAACTTCCATCCCGTTTTTAACCAGACCCTCCTTAACCTCTTCCAGGTTCTCGGGCTCTGTTATAATTTCATAAACATCATCTTCACTTTTAAAATCTTCTGCCCCTTCTTCCAGGGCCATAAGCATCAATTCATCCTCATCCATATTTACTTTAGCCTTTTCCACATTAATATAACCCTGCCTCTTAAACATCCAGGCCACACATCCGCTTTCCCCCAGGTTTCCACCATACCTGGAGAAAACATTCCTCAATTCACCGGCAGTACGGTTACGGTTATCCGTTAAAATTTCCAAAAGCACAGCTACTCCCCCGAGGGCATAACCTTCATAAATAACTTCTTCGTATTTAACTCCTTCCACTTCCCCCAGGCCTCTTTTAATTGCCTTCTCAATATTGTCGTTGGGCATGTTTATTTCTCGTGCCTTTTGAACTGCCAGCCTCAAGCGGATATTGGCATCAATATCCCCTCCCCCCTGCCGGGCAGCAACCATAATTTCCCGGGATATTTTAGTAAACATTTTTCCCTTTTGAGCATCTGCCCGGGCCTTTTTATGCTTAATGTTTGCCCACTTGGAATGACCTGCCATCCATATCATCTCCTTCCCTTTGCAGTTTTAAAAATCAGGAACAGGGGGCATTTTTTTCTTGTGCTCGCTGTCTTTTATCATTTTTTCTATTATTTCCCGGGTCCTTTTATCTCCCGAGTCTTTCAAGAGGTAATTATCTATGTCATCATAAGTTACTCCCATTTCCCCTTCATCCGTCTGCCCGGGCCACAGTCCCCCGGAAGGAGGTTTCTCTATAATTTCCTGGGGAACACCCAGTTCTTTGGCCAGTTCCCTAACCTGTCCTTTGACCAGATTGGCAAGAGGCATGAAATCCACAGCATTATCCCCATATTTTGTAAAATATCCTGCGGATATTTCGCTCCGGTTACTACTTCCTGCAACCAGGTATCCCCGCCGGGCCGCATGGTAATAAAGGCAAATCATCCTTAAACGGGGTTTAATATTTGCAACTGCCAGTTCTGAATCCTGGTAATCCTCCTGACGGCCAAACTTAGACATGAAAAGATCTAGAAGATCATCAAGAACTATTACTTGAAAAGGAATATCAAAAGCATCAGAAACCATCCGGGCATGTTCTTCATCTTCAGCATGGCTGTAGCAGGGCATAATCAAACCCAGGGAATTTTGAGGAAAAGCTTTCTTGCCTAAAACAGCTACTACTGAAGAATCGAGACCTCCGCTCATACCAAAAACTACTCCCTTTGCTCCTGCTTCCCTTACCACCTTTTGCATCCAATCTATCAACCTATCGGCATAATCTTTCATTTCTTATCACCCTGCCTCCAAATTATTTTTCTTTGCTTATTTTTCTTTCCTTCATTAATTTTTCAGCTTCTTTTAGAGCACCCTGGGCATCCCTGGAAAAACCATGGGCACCAATTTCCCGGGCATAATCAGCAGTAACCACGGCCCCACCTACCATTATAAAAGGACTTAACCCTTCCCTGTCAAGGTCTTTAATTACCCGGGGCATTTCCGTCATGGTGGTAGTCATTAAAGCACTTAAAGCCACTATATCTGCCTTATGCTTCCTCACCGCCTCTACAATCTGGGAAGAAGGAATATCTTTCCCCAGGTCAAATACTTCAAAGCCATAATTCTCCATAACCATGGCCACTATATTTTTACCAATATCATGGATATCCCCTTCCACGGTACAAATTACCACCCTTCCCTTTTTGCCATGGGAATCCGCAGGCAGGTAGGGTTTTAAAATTTTCAGGGCTGCCTTTACCGTTTCGGCAGCCAGCAGCAGCTGAGGGAGAAAAAGTTCCCCTCTTTCATACTCTTCCCCAACTTTCTCCATCCCCAGTATTAAAGCCTGGTCCATGATTTCTCCAGGAGGTACCTTTTCCTTAAGGGCCTCTTCCACCAGAGTACTGATTTCCTCCTTTTCTCCATTAAAAACCCCATTCTTTAACCTGGTAAGCATGGATTCCTCCGGGCCCTCTCCTGCCAATTTCTTTTCTTCTTCCCCCTGGTAGAAATAAGGAACTTCTTTACCTCCATATTTCTTTATATAATCCCGGGCATAACTATCCGCACCGTTAAACACTCTAAAAACATCAATTACCTCTCTGATCCTTATATCAAAGGGATCTAAAATAGGCAGGTCCATGCCGGCCCCATATCCCATAGCAATATAGCTGGCATTAAGGATTTCCCGGCAGGGCATCCCGTGGGATATATTGGTAGCACCCAGGAGAGTATTGACCTTTAACTCCTCTTTAACCAGTCTAATGGTTTCCAGGGACTCTAAAACCATTTCCTGGTGAACACTGGCCGTAAGGACCAGGCAGTCAATAAATATATCCTTCCTTTTAATTCCGTATTCCAGGGCTCTTTCCACTATTTTTTCTGCAATCTTCAAACGTTCCCGGGCTGTAGCCGGGATACCTTTTTCATCAATTACCAGCCCTAATAGACCAGCCCCATATTTTTTAACCAGGGGTAACAGGGCCTCCAGGTTTTTATCCTCCCCGTTTACCGAGTTTACCAGAGGTTTACCTGTGAAAGCCTGAAGGCCTGCCTCTATAACCTGGGGAGTGGTAGAATCTACTGCTACAGAACAATCAACTACCCTTTGAATACCCTGGATGGCTTTATACATGGCCTCCGCCTGGTCTATACCTGCCATGCCTACATTAACATCCAGAATAGGAGTCCCTGCTTCTCTTTGTTTTTTGGCCTCCCGACAAATGTTATCCATTCTTCCCGACTTTAAATCTTTGGAAATAAGGGGTCTGCCCGTAGGATTGATTTTATCCCCCACAAAAGCAGGTTCAAAGCCTCTCCCTATATAAATGGAGCGCTTCCTGCTGGTTAAAACGGGATACTCAGGGTTATTCCTTTCTAAAGGTTTTTTACCTGTAACAGCAACCTTCAAAGCCTTTATAAAGTCCGGGTCAGTCCCGCAGCAGCCTCCCAGAAGGCTTACCCCTAGAGATAAGAATTTTTCTCCGTAGCGGGCAAATTCTTCTGAAGAAAGATTAAATACAGTTTTGCCACCTATTAGCTGGGGTAACCCGGCATTGGGTTGAACCGATAGAGGAAGATTGGTTATCCGAGACATTTCTTCTAAAACAGGCAGAAGTTCTTCCGGTCCCCCGGAACAGTTTGCCCCCAAAGCATCTACTCCCAGGGCTTCCACCACATGAATAAAGGTAGCAGGATCTGTACCCGCTATAGTCCTTCCCCTTTCCGTAAAGGTCATCTGGCATATCAGGGGAAGATGGGTGTTTTCCTTCACCGCAATTACCGCCGCCCTCACCTCTCCCAGGTCTGACATGGTTTCTATGGTTATCATATCAGCCCCTGCCCGGGAAAAGGTCAGGGCCTGTTCTTTAAAAAGCTGGTAAGCCTCCTGAAAACTCAGGTCCCCAAAGGGCTCCATAAATCTGCCTGTGGGACCCAGGGAAGCAGAAACCAGGGCCTTGCCTTTAGCCTCTTCCCGGGCTAGCTTTACCCCTTGATAATTAATTCTTTCTACCTGATCCTGCAGATTATAACCTGCCAGTTTCACCCGGTTTCCTCCAAAGGTGTTGGTTTGAATAATCTGGCTGCCTGCTTCCAGATAAGCCCTGTGGGTCTCAGCTATAGCCTCTGGTTTTTCCAGGTTCAAATATTCAGGGCACCCCTTGTAATCGGGTAAAATTCTTTGCAGGGTAGTTCCCATGCCTCCATCCAGAAGAACAGGTTCTTTAAGATTAATTAAATTTTCGATTTTGCTTCCCATTACCCTGTACCTCCGTTAAAAAATCTAATATAATATAAAAAAAGAGACACAACCTGTACAGAATTGTATCCCTTTGTATTTTTTTCAATCTAAATTTTATGTTTCCTGCTTCTCAGAATCTTCGCTTTCAATATCTATACTGTCCTGCAGTTCCTTGGTAGACTGCTTCAGCTCTCGAATCCCTTTTCCAATGGACTTGCCTAACTCCGGCAGCTTACTGGGCCCGAAAATAAGTAAAACTATACCCAATATTATTAACAGTTCAGTTGATCCAAGCCTTCCTAGCACTCAGCTACACCCCCTTAGCTTTAATATCTTGTGCCGCGACAGTTTACATATTCATATTAAACCTTTTAACAAAAAAAATCAATCCATTTACAAATCTTCCAGGCTGGAACACTTATCATCAAATTGCTCCACCAAAATACTATCCTCCAGCAAATCCTGCCTTAAAATATTAGTTACAAAATCTATTACATCGTATGTTTGAATATTTTTTATAGAGTATAAAACTTTTAAGCCTTTTTTACGGGAATTCAAGATACCCTGTTTTCTTAATATGGCCAGGTGCTGGGAAACATTGGATTGTTCTAATTTTAATGCTTCCAATATATCGCATACACAAAGTTCTCCCTCCCTGAGCAGTTCCAATATTTTAATGCGGGTAGGATGGGAAAGGGCTTTAAAAAAATCAGCCTTCTTTTGAATAATTCTATCACCCATATTAAACTCTCCCTGTAAATCTATTAATTAATTTAATTATAACATACTTCTTATAATATGTAATTTTTATTCCTTATTTTTATACCAGGTAAAGCCGGGGGAGTAAAATAACAGGCAATTCAGATTCCCTGGCCACTCCTTCTGCAATAGAACCCAGGGGAAGTTCCATCACTTTACCCATACCCCTGGTAGCCATTATAATAAGGGAGGCTTCTTCTTCTCCAGCCAGTTCCTTAATCTGGGTTGTAGGGAATCCACCCCTTAAGAAGGTCCTGGCCTTCAGATCATTAGATAAAAACTTACTTTTCATGTCTTCCAACCTTTGACGTGCAAAATCCTTCCACTTTTCTACATCATCCCGGGCCGTCCACACATGGATTAACAGGTATTCATCCACATAATTTTTTAAATCCTCTTCCATGGCCCAACGAACTACATTCTCCGAATACTTGGAAAAATCTACGGGTAAAATAACCCGGGAAAACATCTTTACTTTATCCTTCTTCCTTTTCCTTTCTTTTATAACCAAAGTAGGTTTAGCGGTTATCCTTATAAAAGTTAAGGCTGTACTCCCCAGGAAAAACTCCAGGAAAGGGTTTTGCCCGCGGGAACCTATTATAACCAGGTCAACTTCTTCCTTTTCGGAAACCTCCTTAATATTAAAAGCAGGTACCCCTACTTCCAGGATAGTCTCCACCTTTATATCTTCAGCCTCAAGCTGTTTTTTCCTCTTATCCAGTTCTTTAGAGTTCTTTGCATTTAATTTATCCTCTTTTCCTTCAGGCAAAACATTTAAAAGTATGACTTTCTCCAGGCCCATTTCCTTAAATTCATTAATATCCTCCAGGATCTGGTCCGATATTTGAGAAAAATCACAAGCAATCAATAACTTTTTAAACATTTTTCTAACCTCCCGTGTAGAATAAATAGGGTAAATAGGGTATTGAAAATACTTAGTGCCTTTATATAATTCTATTTTTCTTTTGTTTTTTCCTTCTTAAAAGTTCTACCTGTAAGGAAAGAGCATAACGGGACGGGAAGAACGACGTGCTACGTTTTCTGCCGTGCTGCCCAAGAGTAGTTCTTTTATTCCCCCTGCACCCCTGGAAGCCAGCATTACCAATGTAACTTCTTCATCCTCGGCTAAATTATTTATGTTTTCCGAAGGCACACCTACCATTATTTTTATTTTGACTTTCGTCCCCAGGGATTTCAGTTCTTCTTTCATTTTATCCAGCTTTTTCATAGCTTCTTCTTTTCGTTCTTCTATGTCCTCTTCCGTCACTCCCGTATCCACCACATGGGACAAAAAAATTTCTTCAATTCTTTCCGGGTTAATTCTTATAA
>SKLX01000046.1 GCA_007121375.1 Bacillota bacterium
GCTACCGGCGCTGGAAAGACTTCCTGGAGGACAGCCCCGATTATAAAAGGCTCATTGACTTTCACACAGGGCAAAAATTACTTATCATGGCCCACAGCCCCCGGCATTATTCCTTCCTGGGGAAATTGGTGGCCCAGGGCAAGAAACTGCCCCGGGACCAGCTTCTCGCCAACTATGAAGAATCTTATATGGAAGCCCTCTCCAGTTTTTCAACGGTTAAAAAGAATCTCAATGTTTTGTTGCACATTATGGGCCACTTTAAAAAATATATCACCCCGGATGAAAAGCAGGAGCTGCGGGAAGTAATTTGGGAATACAGGAATTCATTAGCACCCTTGACGGTTCCTTTGACTCTAATCAACCATTATGTACGTAAATATGATATATCCTACCTGAAAAAACAATCATACCTGTCTCCCCACCCCTCAGAGCTCATGCTGAGAAATCACGTATGATTTATTAATGGAAGTTTTAGCCTGAAATAAAGAATTATTAAAAGTAGGAAAACAGGAGGAAAAATGGAAATTACTCGATCTTTAAGGTATCTGTTCTTGTTAATCCTGGCAACCTGCATCCTTTTGGGAATTTTCAGTACAGGTTGCAGCTTATCCGATTATGTCCCTACCCAAAAAGAAAAGGAGGAAACCATGAAAAGTAAAGAAGCTTCTTTAAAAACAAATAAACCTCCCCTGGATTTTGAGGTCCCTTCAAAAACAGAAACAGCAACCTTCGCCCTGGGCTGATTCTGGGGCCCTGATGCCCGGTTCGGGCAGCTGGATGCTACCGTAAGGACCCGGGTGGGGTATGCCGGGGGAGAAAAAGAAAACCCTACCTACCGAAACCTGGGTGACCATACGGAAACATTGGAGGTAGACTTTGACCCGGAAAAGATATCCTACCAAGAAATGCTGAAAATATTTTGGGAAAGCCACAGACCTTTAAACCCACCCCGCTCCAAACAGTATATGTCCATAATTTTCTACCACAACCAGGAGCAGGAGGAGTTGGCCCGGGCGGTTAAAACTCGCCTGGAAGAAAAGTATAATTACAGGCTTTACACTGAAATAAGGCCCTATGAAAAGTTCTATCTTGCGGAAGATTATCATCAAAAATATTACCTGCAAAATAACCGGGGGATGATGAGGGAGCTGGAGGGCTATTTTGAAACTTCCCAGGATTTTGTTAATTCCACTGCTGCAGCAAGGATTAACGGCTACCTGGCAGGTTACGGAAGTGCTGAGGCCCTGGAAGGAGAAATAGATTCCCTCGGTTTATCTCCAGAGGGCCAGAAGAGACTCAAGTCCCTGGTCAGGTAGCATTAATTAGCCTGAAACAACCAATACTAAATACATTGGTAACATCCTGTACGTCGAATAATAAGGGCCCCCTGGAAATATTTTACCAGGGGGCTTTCTATCTACCCTTTTTTCTTACCTTCCCAGTAATTCATAAAGGTTAAAAATATGCCTAAAATTAAGGCCCACTGAAGGGCCCTACCCCAATCTACAACCCCTGCTCCCTGAAGGAAATAGCTGTACATATAAGTTACCCCTGCACTAACCACAAAAACAATAGGAGCTACCGTTATAAAGTATAAGGCTACCTGTTTGAAGTCCGTTTTTTACACCACCTTTATTTAATCCTGATTGGGCCACCATTTTTTATAGTATATCAAAAGCATAACCTGGGAAAAAACAAAAAGAAGGGGCAGTTCAATAAGGGATTCCACAGCTAAAACAAGGGGAATAAGGGGACGGTCGGGGAAAGCGGCTACGGCAATAGTTAACGCAAGGGGAGCATTACGGGCCAAAATTGTAATAATTAAGCTGGTGCCCAAACAAAGTTGATAAGAAAACTTAAACCAGCCAATCTAACATTTTTAAATCCTGCCTTCAAACTTCCAAAGGACGTCTGCAAAAAAACTCCAAAAAGCATAACCATAAGGAAAGGCACAATAAAGTGGGATGCCCCTTCGGCTATATAATCAACCCGGCCCAGGAATATTCCCAAAAATATTGCCATAATCATGAAAAGCCATGAGTATTTTTCCAGAAGGTCCAAAAGTTCACCCCTTCCTTAAAGCTATTAATATTTTAGCAAAAAAAAATATTTCTTAAAAGGAATTTTTCCCTAACCAACAAAAAAGCAAGATAGGTTTGAAAGCTTTTAGCAAAAAGTATACAATGGTACCAGTGGAGGTGGTAGTAATGCATGATGAATCCTGGGATATTGGTGACATACAAAGGCAAGTAATTTATTATACCCTGCGGGAAGTTGAAAACATAGTACAATCCAGCATGAACCTGTACTACTTTAAGCTGAGGCAGTCTGATGTTTCTTCCGATGGAAAAACGGTATATTATGAAGTTAGATATGGCACGGAAAGTGGGGAGATTCAAACCCTTATTGCCGGCGTTCCCTTGACCATGATTTTAAACAGGGATATCCCCGCCTTATCCAGAATCTTTTTAGACCTTTTGTCTGACAAAATATAAAAAAATACCTTGGAATTTTTATTCCAGGGTATTTTGGTTCAGTAGAGTTAGCTGGTTAATCCGGGCAATGGCTTCCCCCCGGCTCTTAACCCCCAGCTTTCGGTATATGTTTTTCAGGTGGCTTTTTACGGTGACCACACTAATATAAAGGGATTCTCCAATGGCCTGATTGGTAAAACCCACCGCTAAAAGTTGGAGCACCTCCCTCTCTCTCCTGGTAAAAAGGGCACTTATACTGGTATCCCTTTCCCCGGCCGTCTTCCCTTCTCTAATAAAACTTTTTTCCAGCCTATTTATGTAATTAATTAATCTATCCCTGCCCTGGTTTGCCGGTAACAAAAGCTGTTTATCTTTATAAATTTTAATTAGTTTATACAAAGCCCTTCCTTCATCAATGAAAACCCGGTGATAGCCTTCTTCTTCTCCCATTTTAAGGGCCTGTCCCAGGCTGGATAACCCCCGGTCCAATAGACCTGACTCCTGGCAGCAAAGGGCCTGCAATAAAAGTATCTCTATCCTCTCTCCCTGACCGCCTTCTTTTTCCAGTATTGCAGCCATTCTCTCGGAAAAAGCCAGGGCGGAAGTAAACCTTTTAAAATATATTATTGCTCGAAGGAAAGTTACCAGGGGATAGTGCTGTAAAAGAGTTATCTCATCATCAACAGCCAGCTGGCAGGTATTTAACCAGTCAGAAACAGCCTCCTCGTCATTCATCTTTATTCCCATTCTAGCTTTATGGGCCTTGATTATAAAAAACCAGTGATGACAGGCTTTCCCAGCTGCCTTTTTTTCCAGACTCCTTAAAAGCTCCAGAGCAGCATAATATTCTCCCCGACCGGCTTTTATCCTGGAAGCCGTAATGTATGCAGGGATCAAGGCTCCCAGGTCAATCCTTTCCTCCCCCAGCTTTAAGGCTGTTTCTATGTATTTTTCCCCTTCTTCCCAGTCATCAATTTCATAATGGATTTCAGCCAGGACCACATAACCAACGGCAAAGGAAGGAAAGTCACCTATTTTTTTGATAGCGGGTGCCGTTGATTTATAAAAATTAGCCGCCATCCTCAACCTCCCCCACATTCCCGTCTCTATCTGGAGCAGGCTGGCACTGCTGGTATTAAAGGTTATCTTTTCTGCCATACTATCCTCTCGAATATTTTGCAAGGCTTCCATAAAAGTATCATTTGCCCCGGGACTTCCTTTAACAATTGCCATGTAACCCTGGACCATTTTTACTTCCCTTTTTATGAAATCAAGGGAATCTTCATCCACCATCTGAGAGATTTTGCCAGGATTTTTTAAAAAATTAACCATTTCCGTTAAGGTGGCCTGGGCCTCCTCCATTTTTCGCCAGTGAATTAAAATCCAAATATAATAAAGCCATATTTTGGGCCTGCGGTACAAAATCTCCCGGGGCAAAGTAGAAATCCAGGTGGCCAAAACCGTTAGTTTCCCATCTTTAAAAACCCGGGAGGCTTCTTCTTCAATCCATGCTCCCGCCCTCTCAAAATCCCTTCCTTTCAGGGCATGGTGGATAGCCTCGAAATTAAAACCATTTTCTTTAAACCAGAAAGCAGCTTCTTGATACAGGTTAATTAACACTCCAGGCTCCTGTTCTTTCAAAATATCCCTCAATACCCTTGATAAAAGGTGGTGGTACCGGTACCAGCAGCCCTGGTCATCAAGGGGGATAAGAAAGAGATTAAGTTGCTCCAGGAGTTTCAACATCTTTATACTGTTTTCAGTGCCTGCTAACCTGTCACATAAGGAGGGATTCATTTTTTCCACTATGGAGGTGCGAAGCAAAAATTCCCTGACCTCCTCTGATTGGTAATCCAGCACTTCCTCGCGAAAATAGTCTTTAAAAAGGCATTCTTCCCTGCTTAAGTTACTTATAATAGATTTATTTTCAGGTGAGCTGTTAATTATTATGGAGGCCAGTTGCATCCCGGCTACCCAACCCTCCAGGCGCTGATTTAAAGCCTGGAGTTCTGCCTGGGACATGTTGGGTTTTTCCAGGGTTTTATGAAAAAAATCCCTGACCTCATTAAAACCAAAACGTAGATCATTTAAAGATACTTCTAATAACTGGCCCTTTGCCCTGAAAGAGGACAGGGGCAGGGAAAGTAAGGTCCTGCTTAAAATACAAATATGAAACTGGGTTGGAAGATTATCCAGGAGGTACTTCAGGGAACTATTAATAGCAGGATTCTTTATAAGATGGAAATCATCAAGGATTATAAAAATATCTTTTTCCAAGCGGTTGATTTCATTAATGAGAAGGGTAAGAATCTTTTCCACGGGAGGGTGGCTGGAGGAATGTAATAAATCCAGGGGTTGACTGCCCAAATGGGGATAGATTTCCCTTAACGCTTGGATAAAATAGCTCCAGAATAAAACCACATCCTTGTCCTTTTCATCAAGGGAAAGCCAGGCTGTAGAATTATGGTTTTGGGAAATCCACTGGGCTACCAGGGTTGTCTTACCAAAGCCTGCCGGGGCCGTAACCAGAATAAGTTTATAACTGCTACCCCTATTGAGCTTATCCACCAAATGCTTCCGAAAAACCAACTTTTCCCACAGGGGAGGGCTATTAAATTTAGTCTGGACAAGCAGGGGCGGAACTGTTTTCTTTACCAGCTGAGGTTTATCCATTCTGTTAAAATTTTTAATATCTCCTGACACCAGGACCACCCCACCAGATGAATTGCTAATTTTAATTTATATTTGATTATAACATAAAAATAACTAATATTTTGAATATATTATGTAAAACTCTAAAAAGTTCCTTTTAAGAAAAATCCTACTTTCGGATGATTGTTTATTATTCTCATTCCTTATATATTTACATTAAGGTAACCCTCCAGTTGTGTTGCTCAAAAAAAACAAAAAGGAGCTGGATCTTAAATGCCGGATAATGAAATAGAAAAGGATAAACTTGAGTTTGAGAAAATGCAAAAAACGGCCCAAATCTTAAAGCAAAAATTTCATCTTTTGGAGGAAGCTTTAGATAGGATGGAGAAGGAGAAGGAGCCTCCCCAAAGGATATACGTCAGTATTTCCAAAATTAACAATGAGTTGATTGAGTTTGAAAAGCATTTAACCAGGTTCCCAATGGGAAGATCTAACTTTGAAGAAATAAAAAAATCTATTGAAAATCTTTACCAGGAAATAGAAACTTATCAAAAGGAGAAATCTATTACCCTGGACACTGCCCATACTTTGATGGCAGAAATCAAAGAACTCGTGGCCACTATTACTGAAGCCTCTGCACCCTCTAAAACCCCTGGCAGCAAGTTGCGCATTGCAAAAAACTTGCCAGAGTTAGTGGAAGCCAGGGAATATGGTTTTATGAACATAAAAAGAACCGGGGGGGAAGATTTTTTTTCCAATATATTTTTAAATCAACCTTTTGATTTAAAAATAGAAGGAAAAGAAATAGAATATGTAGAAAAAGCAGGGATTAATAAGCTAAGGTTGCATGCCCGGTCGGAAAAAGATTCCAGCCCAGTGGGAAATATTAAACTGGTAGTATATGGAGTTACTCCAGAAGGTGAAAAACAAATGATTGCTGGAGGAAATACCAATAACCGTGGTTATAGCAGTATTGACC
>SKLX01000010.1 GCA_007121375.1 Bacillota bacterium
ACTTCCATTAACCCTGGCAATAATTAAGGTTCTCCTGGCCAAGGTTGATGAAAGCATATATGCTATTCCTGTGGAATCCATAAGAGAAAATATACATGTTTACCCAAAGGATGTTAAAAGGATGCAAGGGCAGCAGGTAATTCACCTCCGGGAGGAAATTATCCGACTGATTTCTGTGAGGAGCAAATTAGGCCTGGATAAAGGCGAAGAGTTCATGGATAAAGATACTGCTTATCCTGTAATTATAGTGAAGGCAGGGGGCAAAAAGGCTGGCTTTATAGTGGATGAACTGTTATATCAACAGGAAATTGTAATAAAATCCCTTGGTAAGTTACTGGAAGGTTTGAGAGGAATTGCCGGGGCTACAGTTTTAGCCAATGGTGAAGTTGCTTTAATTCTTGATGTTTCCAGCATGATTTAAAATTTTGTTAGTTATTTTTAACCTTAAAGGGAAAGTGGAGGGGGTTAAAGCCTCTAATTTTCCTCGTTATTATTTAACTCAGGAAATTGTTCTTTAATAATTTTTTTAAACTTTTTAGTGTCTTTAATTTTCATTTGTTTGCTGTGTGCCATCCCGATACCTTTTATTAAGGAAAAGCTCATGGCCGTTAAAATTATTGCTAAAGGAAGTCCAGCGCTTGTTACAGCTGTTCGTAAAACTTCCAGGGCTTTTTCTCCACCAATTAAAAGCAAAGTGGCTGCAAGTAGCCCTTCTATGGATGCCCAAAAAACTCTTTGTATGGCGGGTGTATTAACCCTTCCTCCCGATGAAATTTTATCTATAACTAATGAGCCAGAATCAGAAGAGGTAATGAAGTATATTATGACCAATGCTGTCGCCACTATGAAGATTATTATTCTAAATAAATCTGCATATAAAGGTATGTTTAAGAGGTCCACTAACTCAAACAGAGCAACGGGAAGATTATCTTCAACTACTGCAAATAGTTGACCATCATGTATTTGATTAATGTTAATGGCAGTTCCACCAAAAACGGAGAGCCAGAAAAAAGATAACAAAGAAGGGACAATTAATACTCCCAATATTAATTCTCGAACAGTTCGTCCCATGGATATTCTAGCAATGAACATGCCTACAAAAGGCGACCAGGCGATCCACCATGCCAGAAAGGGTATTGTCCAGGTACCCTGCCATTCCTCGCCCACGCCAGAAATATAAGAAGAATGTTCAATGATAGTATTAAAATATAAGCCAATAGAGTTTGAAAATAAACGGATAATATCAAGTGTAGGCCCTAAAGAAAAAACTGCTATCATAAATAGAAATGCCAGACGCATATTGAGCATAGCTAGATTTTTAATGCCTTTATGTATGCCCATTAAAATTGAAATTATAGCAACTAAAGTTATCAAAACTATAAATATTACTTGATAGCCAACGTTAAAACCTATGCCCAGAAGGTAATCAAGCCCGCTATTAATCTGCATTGCTCCCAACCCTAAGGATGCAGCCAAGCCAAACAATACTGATAAAACAGCAAAGGCGTCTATTACATCCCCCACTGTTCCGTAGACTTTATCTTTGAATAAAAAATAAAAGACGGATCTTAAAGAAAGAGGCATGTCCCTATTATAAGCAAAAAAAGCTAAAGCCAAAGCCATCAAGGCATATACTCCCCAAGGGTGCAACCCCCAGTGGAAGAAAGTTGTTGCCATAGCAGTTAAAGAAGGATCGGGGTTATTAAATATAGGCGGTTCATTTACAAAGTGAGTTAAAGGCTCGCCCACGGCCCAAAACATTAAACCGATACCCATTCCTGCCGAAATTAACATGGAGTACCAGGCAAAATTGGAAAACTCTTTTTCGCAGTTAACTCCACCTATTCGAACAGCACCTAGTCGGGATAAAGCCAAGTATAAGCAAACTATAACCAAAAAATTGCTGGAAAGAATAAAAACCCAGTTAAAATGATGAATGATGATATCACTAACTAATTCCGATACGGCAAAGGCTTGCTCTAAGTTTAAAAGGGCATACAAACAAAATAATATGATGAAAGCCCCGGCAGAGATGGATACTACCGGGTTAAAATCAAAACCGTACTTCTGGAAGTTTCGATTTGATAACTTAATCCCATGCTCACTCTTGCATTCTTGTTCCATTGCTTAGCCTCCTTAATGTAAAATACACCCTTTTGGGAGTGATGGTCATAACCCATGTATACGAGTATTATTGTAGGAAAAAAAGCAATAAAGGTCAACATGGTTTAGGAAATAAAAAAGAAAACCTGCAGATGCAAAAGGATAGAATAATAGAAATAGATTAAAAGCCCCCTTTAGGGCTTTTAATCTTTAAATGAATTATTTAACTGTTTATTAACAGGGTTAACTTAGTGCCACTAATATTTGCTGTTTTTCAAGCTGCTCCTGTACAGTTGCCAGGCCAGCATTCATGCCTTGGGCTCCTAATAAGAGAAGAGTCGTGCCTGGTTTGACAACTTTCAGGGCCTGTGTAATTGCTTCCGGCAATTCCCCAAAATGTTTCGGGGATACTCCTAAAGAGTGGGTTCCTTGAAAAAAGGCCTCTTCTTCTTCCGGGAGGACCTTATTTCGTTCGTCTACGTGGCTAATACTTGAGGTAGAAAAAAACTGGCGAACCTTTAAATTCTTTGACCAACGGGCCAGGAATCTGCCATTATCTTCATTAACCCTGGTCCCCCGGGAACCTCGAATAGCGTTTACTATAACAAGGTCAGAAAAGGGTAGTTCCTCTAGCGTGTTAAAAACAGCATCTATACTTCCTGGACTCATGGCCGTATCATCGATAATGTATAGATCGTGGAAGCGGTGTAGTTGCATTCTTCGTTCAACCCCACGGAACGAAGCCAAGCCCTTAATAATATTCTCCTCCTGTATGTTTATCAGCAAGGCTGCAGCTGCTGCGGCTGCTGCATTGTACACGTTATGTCTTCCCAGAAGAGGGATGTGTAGGTGCAAGGAATCTTTTTGGGATGTTATGTTTTCAAGCTGTTTGATAATGGGTAAGCTTACCTTGAAACTGCTTCCTTGTAGTCCTGATGAAATACTATGGATATGGAAGTCACAAGAAGGATCTTCCCCAAAAAAGAAAAGAGTGCTTTCGTAAGGTTTTTTCAGAGTTCTAAAAAAGGGATCGTCTCCATTAGCTAAGATAAAGCCTCCGGTTTCCACCAGTGAGGCTAACCTTTTTTTAGTTTGGGCATATTCTTCCACATCCTGGTGAAAGTCCAGGTGGTTAGGTGAGATATTAGTAAATATGCAACCTCGAAAATTGGTTCCGTTTACTCTTTTTTGTGCCAGGCCGTGGGAAGAAACCTCCATTGCAGCATGTGTTACGCCGCTATTAACCATCAGGCGCAACATTTTCTGTAACTCTAATGCATCCGGGGTGGTCATATTGGCTGCCCAGCTTTGACTACCGTTTTGGATTTGTACGGTTCCTATTAACCCGCTGTTGAGGTCTGCTGTATAATAGATATGATTTAGCAAACTTGAAATAGTGGTTTTCCCGCAGGTTCCAGTAACTCCTGTAAGCAGGAGCTCACGGGAAGGATGCTGGAAAAAACAGGTGCTAACCTGAGCCAGGGCCAATCTGGAGTCGGGTACCTGAATCCAGGTAACGGAGCAGCCCGCAGTTGGTTCTTTTTCTGCCAGGACTGCTAAAGCTCCTTTATCCAAGGCGTCTTGTATAAAATTGTGACCATCATGAAGTTGGCCTTTTACAGCAACAAAAATATGACCAGGTTTAACCTTCCGTGAGTCAAAGCTAATACCGTTAACATATGTATTATCAATCCAGTTATAAAGGTGCCGGTAATCTAAAGTATTTAACAGGTCTTTTAGTGATATAACTGATGATATTATAAAAACCTCCTTAAATTTTAGTATAAGCATAATCTGCTTAATCATATTTCATTTACATTTGTGCCAGCATTACATTGGCTTAGTTTTTAAATTAGTAAGAAGCCATAATTTTATTATCACCCCTTTCTCATGTATCCTATGCTATATATATATATATTGTGCAAGTCATGTACTGCCAAAATAAAGATATTCTTTTATTACAGCCAGCATTGAATCGGGACTTATAAATGCAGCTCTAACCCAGATGGCCCGCTATTATCGGCTTCCCAATTACCTGGGAAGCGGTGGAACCAACTCCAAGGTTCCCGATGCTCAGGCGGCATATGAAAGTGCCCACAAACAATAAGCATCCCCCGCTCTTATGGCATATAAGATGGGGGATGCTTGTTTTTACACAAATTCAAGAGGATTTCTTCTATCAATTCTTCGGTTGGGTTTTTTCTGTAGTAAGGCAAATATCAGCTATTTTTCTTAACTTCATCAGGCATTAAAAGCTCCTTTTTTTAGTTCCGAGTGTTTTTTGTAATGAATTTTAACTGTTTCAAAATTCCGTCCCTTATTTCTTCGGGCTGTTTCTGTGCTTTTTTATATAACTTAAGGTATATTTTAGACGCTGTAACCGTTGAGCTTATCTTCTTTTTTTGTTTAATAATGTCAATTACATAGTTTTCAAACTCGGCATCATCCATATTTTTGTAATTTATTTCTTTCTTTTCAGAATCTTTTATAATTTCCTCAATTTGGTTTAAAGGCAACAACACTGAATCTTTATACAACCCAAGAAACCTCCTTTTTAATAAATTTTTATTTCCAGATGCTAATATAGTCCATTATCTATTTATCAAGTAATATTACTACTTGATTGTTTTTTTTATTACATTTACCTAAGAGAGTATAGCAAAATATTTATCTTTATACAATACAAATTCAATACAAATTATTTGTAAATTTAGCTTATTTTTATTGTTGCCCTGGGAGGATTATTTTTTCTAGGGATAACAGGAGTGTTCTTAACAACTCTGCTTATGCTGCGGAAATGGCTCCCGTAGCCCTGACCCTGGGAAGCGCTAATGGTCCGGGTGATCTTTCAGCAATGATGATGGTGGCTATGGGTGCCGACCTGGCTGTTATTATGCCTACTCACCAGGCAACACTAATGGTTCTTTCCGAGGCTCCCTTTTCTATTTCTACTTTAATGAAGGGGGGAATAGTTTTAACCTTAGTGGCGGGGACTGCTGTGGTGGCATTGATCAATCTATTGTTATAAGGTATAATCACAAATAAATTGAGGGGATGAGCATTAATTTGGTTGGGTGTTTACTCCTGATAAAAATCTTATTTTAGTGGGAGAAAGCCCGGGGGATGTAGAAGATGCGTTGGTTATGCTGCGGCGTGTAGGACTGGACCTGACGGTGGGCTTTTTAGAAGGGGGCATAGGATCCTGGATTAACCAAGGAATGAAAGTCAGTAATGTGCATAGTATTTCTGGAGAATGCCGGGTATCCCCTGGTGGAGGAATAAAACAAGGCAATATGAAATGCAATGTTTTTTGAGTATGTTTAAATACAGGGAGGTATAAAAATGAATCAAAATCTAAGAACAGTGTTAATAATCAGTGTCATCATTGTGGCTATCCTTATTATTTTGTCTGTAGTCATCGGATATTTCTGGGTAGGGCAGGGGGATGGTTATGGTATGATGGGCCCTGGTATGATGGAAGGATTTGGATTCATGTTCCTCATGCCTATTGTGTGGATAGTTGTTCTTGGGCTTATTATTTGGGCAGTGGTAACGGCAATCCACAGCTCCAGGGAATCGGATAGCACTGCCCACAAGACGGACTCACCTCTGGAGATTCTAAAAAGAAGGTACGCCCAGGGTGAGATAGATAAAGAAGAGTATCAAGAGAAAAAGAAAGACCTTCTTTAAAGATCGGGTGTACAGCTTGAAGAAAACAACACTTGTGCCTCTTTTCGTGGCGGTAGCCGTTTTATTGGGACTGACTGTCTACATGACTTTCAATGAAGAAATGAAAAAGTTTGCTGAAGACATTATTAGATTCCAAAGTGAAGAAATTAAGCCAATGACTACCTGGCTTGAGGCCTGGTATCCTGAAGAAGAGCATGATATTGATTACCAGCCCATGATGCGAAATCTTGATTATATAATCAGCCCGATTTTTTGTGTTTGCCACGCTTTGGAGGAGCCATGATTAAAATCAAA
>SKLX01000017.1 GCA_007121375.1 Bacillota bacterium
GCCCAATCCTGAACCAGATTTGGAACCAGACCCGGCACCAGCACCAGAGCCTGTCCCGGATCCGGATCCTGCTCCGGAGTCAGCACCCCCTGCCGACACTCAATTAACTAGAGATGAGCAGGTTATGTTGGATCTGGTTAACCAGGAAAGGACTAGCCGGGGCTTAAGCCCTTTAGTAATTGACATGAAGCTGGTGGAGCTTGCCCGAATGAAAAGCCAGGATATGGTTGACCTGGGTTACTTCAGCCATCAGTCCCCAACCTATGGAAGTCCCTTTGATATGATGCGGGATGCCGGGATATCTTATATGAGGGCTGGAGAAAATCTTGCCGGCTCACCCCAGGTGGAAAGGGCCCATACTTCTTTGATGAATTCACCAGGACACAGGGCCAACATCCTGAACCAGAACTACACTCATATAGGGATAGGTATTGTGGAAGGTTCCAGGTACGGTAAAATTTACACCCAGTTGTTCATGCAAAAACCATAAGATCATCAGAGGTTTAACCAGGCTGTCCCAGTTGGATAAAGGGATAGCCTTTTTTATTACTGTTATTATCAGGAAAAGGACTAATTATTTTCACGATTGTGCTTTATTAAGCATAAAATACTCCAGGTAGACCTGTATAACAATAATTTGTATATAATTGAAGGAGTGGGACAATTGGATAAAATACTGGTAAAAAAGGGAATATACTTGCGCTCTGAACAGGTAGAGAAGCTGGCGGCAATAGTTTTTGAAAACAGAAAAAAAGGGAAAAGAAAGCTTAATGAAAGCCTATTGAGCCGGATAGCTCTGGATGTATTATTTAACTTAAATTTTAATTATAACCAGTACGAAACCGAGGAAGACTTGAGTGAAGCTATTATTAATAAAATAAAAAATTAAGTTTCGCATTTATGGTTATGGGAAAATATCTAGCTATTGGTTAAATACTTTTCAAAAAAAAACAAAAAATAATAATGTCCCTTTATTATAAAAGGAGATGATGCCTGGTGCCCCGCAGGCGACGTGGCATTATGTCTGAAGATCTGAAGTATGAGCTGGCAAAAGAGCTGGGTGTAGATCATATTGTGAAAACCCGGGGATTTGGAGAGGTCAGCTCGAGAAATTGTGGTAACCTGGTCAAATTGGCAATTGAAAGGGCTGATAGGTTGATGCAGGAGGAAAAAAATAAATAATAAAGGGGCAGGGACTGTTCCCCAAGGGAAGCAGTCCCTTTTATTATTTTATATTTTATAAAGGATATCCATAATATTTATAGAAATTAAAACCTGTTTACTTAATGAGTTGTGAGGAGAAAGAGGCATGCATAAAATATTTTATCCGGCAAAGGCTAAAATTAACATTTCTTTGGATGTTTTACATAAAAGAACTGATGGGTTTCATCAGGTAGAGATGATTATGCAGAGTATTACCCTGGCTGATGTGGTCATCCTGGAGGAAAGCAGCTTGCCCCAGGTAGATTTTTACTGCTCCCATCCCCAGGTTCCCTCGGGTGAATCAAACCTTGCGGTTAAGGCGGCTAACTTACTGAAGGAAAGGTTGCCCCGGGAGAGGGGATGTAGAATAAAACTGGAAAAGAACATACCCCTGGGGGCCGGATTAGGGGGGGGAAGCACCGATGCTGCCGCTGTCCTTTTAGCCCTTAACCGGCTTTGGGAATTAAATATAAATAGGGAAGAATTAATGGAGATAGGTAGTAAGCTGGGCTCGGATATCCCCTTTTGTATAAAGGGGGGAACCTGCCTGGCCCGGGGAAGGGGAGAGCTATTGGAAGAGCTGTCTCCCCTGCCTTCCCTGTGGGTATTGCTGGTGGTTTTTCCCTTCAGCGTTTCTACGGCAGAAATATACGGGAGCCTTGACCTGGAAAAAATAGAGGGACGACCCGATACCCTTTCTCTTCTTTCTGCCCTGGAAGATAAAGATATGGAGGGAGCGCAGGAACATATGGGTAATGTGCTGGAAGGGGTAACATTGAAGAAATATCCCCAGGTTGCCCGGGTAAAGGAGGAACTTTACCGACGGGGCCTTCGAGGTATCCAGATGACGGGTAGTGGTCCAACCCTTTTTTCTTTGTCTTCTTCCAGGGAAGAGCTGGAAGAGGCAGTATCCTCTTCACCTGGGGAAGGGGTTAAGGTAATAATCACCAAAACAGTACCGGAGGGCCAGGGAAAGGAGAAACCATAATGAATGCAGTATTGCTGGCTGGGGCCCGAGGGGCTTCCCCTTTAACAGAGGCCTTTGGAGTGGATAACAAAGCCTTCATACCCCTTGAAGGGAAACCCATGATTAATTACGTCCTGGAGGTTTTAAACTCCCTGGAAGAGATTGAAGAGATAATTGTAGTAGGCCCCCCGGGAGAACTGGAAAAGTTAGAGGGTAAAACTACCTTTAAAATTGTCCCCGAAAGTGGAGATATTATTGATAACCTTTTGCAGGGAGTTAACAATCTTTCCCTGGAAAAGCCGTTAATTCTTTTAACCTCTGACATTCCTATGATTACCAGGGAATCCCTGGAGGATTTTATTAAAAGAAGCCGGGAACTGGAAGCGGATTTTTGCTACCCCATTATTAAAAGGGAAAGCTGTGAAGAAAAATACCCGGGGGGTGTCAGGACATACGCTAAACTTAGGGAGGGTTCATTTACGGGAGGTAATATATTTTTTGTTAAGCCCCATGTGGTGGAAAGTACAGCCCGTAAGGCAGGGGAATTCATTGCCTTGAGAAAAAAACCTCACCTTCTGGCCATGAAACTGGGAATAGCTTTTATACTTAAATATGTTTTTAAAAGGTTGACTATAAGGGAGGCGGAAGAAAAAGTTTCCCGTCTTTTTGGGATTAAAGCCCGGGCAGTGATTACTTCTTATCCGGAAATTGGTGTGGATGTGGATAAACTGGAAGACCTGGAACTGGCAGAAAAAATATTAAGAAATAATTAAATAATCAGGATAGTTATAGTCGGGAGCAGGAGGTAATGTGAATTATTACTATATATTTCTAATTCATTGCAGGAATTATATACTTTAATGTAGAAAAAGCTTTTATACATATTTATACATAATTCATAGAAGGCTTTGAAGGGTGGTGAAGTGTTTGGAACTGGAAGTAACAGATGTAAGAATTAGAAAGATTAATCATGAAGGAAAAATGAAGGCTATTGTATCTATTACCCTGAACAATGAATTTGTTATCCATGACGTAAGAGTTATTGAAGGTAATAACGGGATGTTTGTTGCCATGCCCAGCAAACGAACACCTGATGGGGAGTTTAAGGATATAGCTCACCCCATCACCTCACAAACTAGGGAGGTTATTCAGTCGGCTGTTTTGACTGCATATGACTCTGAAATGGTTAAACAGGAACCGGCCACTGATGAAATAACTCAGCCTTAAAAATGGAGCGACCAGCTCCTTTTTTCTTTCAAGGGAAAAATATGACATGACAGGAGGCATTTTCATGGTTATGGCTATTGTTCTGGCAGCAGGAGAAGGAACCCGCATGAAATCCAGGATCCCAAAAGTTCTTCACAGGATTTGTGGAAGAACAATGATAGGCCATGTGCTTGATAATTTAAATCCTTTAATTGATAAAAGTGTGGTGGTAGTAGGTTTTAGGGGAGAGGAGGTAAAAGCAGAAGTAGGGGATAAAGTTTTATATGCTTACCAGAAGGAACAGTTGGGAACGGGTCATGCGGTAGCCCAGGCCCTGGATTTGGTCCCCCAGGAAGGTCAGGTTATTATAGCCTGTGGAGACACTCCCCTCCTCACTAAAAATATATTCCAGAAAATGTTAAAGTATCACCGGGAGAAGGGTTCTGCCCTGACGGTACTTACGGCAGACATGGAGGATCCCTCCGGTTACGGGAGAATAATTAGGGATGAAGAAGGAAAAGTTAAAAAAATTATGGAAGACAAAGACGCCTCCCCCCGGGAGAAAAAAATAAAGGAAATTAACACAGGGACCTATTGCCTGGAGGCCTCCTGGCTAAAAAAATGCCTGGGGGAAATATCTAATAAAAATGTTAAGGGAGAGTATTACCTTACTGACCTGGTGGAAATTTTAGAGGGTCAGGGCCAGCTGGTATCAGGTTATAAGGTTGAAGATTTTAACCTGGCCCTGGGTATTAATAACATGGTTCAACTGGCCCAGGCGGGAGAATTGATGCGAGAAAGAATTAACAAAGGGCTAATGTTGGAGGGAGTAAACATTGTTGATCCAAGCTCCACCTATATTGATTGTGAGGTCCAGGTAGGAAGGGATACGGTAATTTATCCCCAAACCATCATGGAGGGGGAAACTATAGTGGGGGAAGAATGTGTAATAGGTCCCCAGAGCAGGCTGGTGAATGCTTCTCTGGGAGATAAAGTTGTTTTCCAAAACTCCGTTATAGTAGAAAGCAGGGTGGAGAAGGAGGCTCAAATTGGGCCCTTTGCCTATATCAGGCCTGAATCTACCATCGGCCCCGGAGCAAAAATAGGAGATTTTGTAGAGGTTAAAAAATCTTTTATAGGCCGGGGAAGCAAGGTGCCCCATCTTTCTTATGTGGGAGATGCTACTATTGGTGAAAAGGTTAACCTGGGTGCCGGGACTATCATCGTAAATTACGACGGGGCAGTAAAGCACCCTACCAATATAGAAGATGAAGCTTTTATAGGATGTAACAGCAACCTCATTGCTCCCCTTACTGTGGGGAAAGGTGCATACGTAGGAGCGGGTTCCACCATAAATGAAGACGTGCCAGAAGATGCTTTGGCCCTTGCCCGGCCCCCCCAGGTTAATAAATTGAAGGCGGCTCAAAGGTTGAAATCTTTATTATTATCAAAAAACCAAAAATAGCGGCAGGAAAATCTTTTATACAAAGAGAAAATAAAGAAGGCAAGAAAAACTCAGGGCAGGGGGTTTTTGCAAAGTGTATCCCGATAGGAAGCTTAAGATATTTTCTGGAAGAGCTAACACTTCCTTAGCTATAGAAATAGCTCAGCATGTAGGTATTCCCCTGGGCAAGGGAGAGATACAGCAGTTTTGTGATGGAGAGATTACCAGTTATATAGGAGAGAGTGTGCGAGGGGCGGATGTTTTTTTGGTTCAACCATTATGTCCTCCCACCAGTGATAATGTAATGGAACTCCTGATCATGATAGATGCTATTAAAAGGGCTTCTGCCAAAAGCATAAATGCGGTTATACCTTACTACGGGTATGCCCGTCAGGACAGAAAAACCAGGGCCCGGGATCCCATTACGGCAAAATTGATGGCTGATATTATTACCACGGCCGGGGCAAACCGGGTTATTGCCATGGACCTGCATGCCGGTCAGATTCAGGGATTTTTCAATATCCCCGTAGATCACCTACCAGGTGTACCGATTATTGCCAAGTATTTTAACGAAAAGGGAATTGATGCGCCCGTTGTAGTTTCTCCGGACCTGGGTGGGGTGACCAGAGCCCGGCAGCTGGCAGACTTTCTTAATTGTCCCATAGCTATTATTGATAAGAGAAGGCCTGAGCCAAATGTAGCGGAAGTAATGAATATTATAGGGAAGGTAAAGGACAAGACAGTTATAATGATAGACGATATAATTGACACGGCAGGAACTATTGCCCAGGGTTCTAAAGCCCTTAAAGACCATGGGTGTGAAGAGGTTTATGCCTGCTGCACCCATGCACTTCTTTCCGGTCCGGCCCTGGAAAGGCTGGGGAATGCTCCTATTAAAGAATTGGTGGTTACCAATACCATACCCCAAAGGGAAGACAAGAAGCTGCCCAATATGAAGGTTTTATCGGTAGCTCCCCTTATTGGTGATGCTATCATCCGTATTCATGAAGAGTTATCCGTCAGCAAGCTTTTTGATTAATAATATTTTTAAGTTTTATAGTCAGGTTTATTTGACTCCAGGGTAAATAGTAGTTATAATACTTATTGTGATATAAAGATGCATTACAATTGTGATTTTTTTGTCAGGCAAGAAAGGAGTTTTATCTAATGGAAAGGCTTGAGCTTAAGACTGTAAAAAGGGAAAGTACCAGCAAAGGTGCCAA
>SKLX01000182.1 GCA_007121375.1 Bacillota bacterium
GTAATAAGAGATATAAGAATATTTTTAAACACCATCCGGCAGGCCATAAAAATAATTAAAAAAGCCGGTATGACCCCCCTGGTTACGGAAACGGACAGGGAAGAACACTACGAAATTGTGATCAAATTACCTAAGGATAGAGGATAAAATTCCGGAAATTGAAAGCCGGAATTTTCTTTTTTTTGAAGTAGAGCAGGAACTGTTAAATATTATAACGAAATAGAAAACATTATGTAAAATATTATAGAGAAAGCAAGAGGTGGAAATATGTCCAGGGTAATTGCCATTACCAACCAGAAGGGAGGGGTAGGAAAAACTACTACTGCTGTAAACCTGAGTGCCTGTTTGTCAGACTTGAAGAAGAAGGTGCTCCTGGTTGATATAGATCCCCAGGGTAACAGCACCAGCGGCATAGGATTAAATCGCAGTAAAATTGAGTCCTGCATTTATGATGCCTTGATTAATGGACTACCCCTAAAAAAAATATTACTAAATACTACCTATAATAACTTAAAGGTAGTTCCTGCTACTATTCAGCTGGCAGGAGCGGAAATAGAATTGGTTCCAACCATGTCACGGGAAGTAAAGTTAAGAAGGGTCCTTAATGAAATAAGAGGGGATTTCGATTACATTATTATAGACTGTCCTCCTTCCCTGGGATTGTTAACCATTAATGCTTTAACCTCTTCTGACTCGGTACTGGTTCCCATTCAATGTGAATACTATGCCCTGGAAGGGTTAAGCCAGCTGGTTAACACCATAAAATTGGTGCAAAAGCATTTGAATACGGAACTAAAAATAGAGGGGGCCCTCCTAACCATGTATGATGGCAGAACTAACTTGTCCTCCCAGGTGGTGGAGGAGGTTAAAAATTATTTCGGACCTAAAGTTTACAAAACTATCATACCCCGAAATGTAAGACTCAGTGAGGCTCCCAGTCATGGCCAACCAATTATTTATTACGATAACCGCTCAAAGGGTGCCGAGGTTTACAAAGAACTTGCCAGGGAGGTAATGGAAAATGCCTAAAAAGGGCCTGGGTAAAGGCTTATCAGCCTTAATTCCCGATATTGAAGAGGATAAGACCAGAAATGTTACGGAGATTAACCTGAAGGATATAAAGAAAAATCCTTATCAGCCCCGCAAAAACATTGATGATGAAAAATTGAAAGAGATGCTTCAATCCATTCGAGAGCATGGAGTAATACAGCCAGTTCTGGTAAGGAAGGTTGATCAGGGATATGAGCTGGTGGCAGGAGAGAGAAGGATGAGGGCTGCCCAGCTGGCAAAACTGGAAAAAATTCCTGCAGTAATAAGGGATTTTAATGAGAATGAAATGCTGGAGATATCCCTTATAGAAAACATCCAGAGGGAAAATTTAAACCCCCTGGAGGAGGCGGAAGCCTATAAAAGGCTGATGGAGGAATTCGGCTTCAACCAGGAAAAAATAGCTGAAAGGTTGGGCAAAAGCAGGCCAGTAATAGCCAACACTTTAAGATTATTAAGCCTGGAAGAAAAGGTAAAAAACTATCTTAAGGAAGGAAAAATATCAGCAGGTCATGCCCGGGCCCTGGCTTCCATTGAGGAAATGGAGCTACAACGGGAGGTAGCCGAGGAAATTTTGAAAAAGAACCTTACCGTGCGAAAGGTGGAAGAGGTGCTCCAGCAGCTAAAAAAGAAGAAGGAGAAGGAGGAGAGCCCTCCTCCGAAAAAACCTAAGGCAGATCCCTTCCTCCTTGACCTGGAAGAAAAACTGTGCCGCTATTTTGGAACAAAAGTAAAAATTGTAGAAGGAAAAAACAAGGGGAAAGTAGAAATAGAATATTATAGTCCGGGAGAATTGGAAAGAATAGCAGAAAAACTTTTCAGCCTTTAAAGGGTTAATGTTTCACGTGAAACATTTTGCTTTTTTCCTATTTCCATTATGCTTTTAAAATTGCCAAAAAAGGAAGGATTTCAAGCTATTTTGGCGAAATAATTACCTTGTCGGTTCAGACAGGGTTTTTTTATGTCTTTTTATAAAAAGACATAAAGAGTTTAAATGGATTATAGTTACAGGCAGGTGATCTAATGAGTAGAAAAAAAAGAATAACCATTATGTGGATCCCCCACTGGGGGAGCAGTCCCAGGAACTTTAATGTATCCCTGGGGTTGCTGACTTCCGTTGCAGCCCTGGTCCTGGCTGTAGCAACGGGACTAGGTATTTTAGGACGGGATTACATACATATGCAGGCCAAATTGGATGACCTGCACCGGCTGGAAAAGGTGAAAAATATTCAGGAGTCTCAACTGGAACAATTTGCCCGGGAATCCCGGGAGATGGCCCAGGAGCTGGAAGAGATAAAAGAAATGGACCGGGAAGTAAGGGAGCTTCTGGAAATGGAGGAGTTCCAGGAGGAAAAGCTTGAGGAGCTGGAAGAAGATGGGGACCGCCAGGTAGGAAGCGGTACTCTTACCAGCAGGGGGTCCCTGGGCATACAGGGATATTCCCTGAGGGAAAAAGAGGCAGCAGGTGACAATTATAATTATTTAGGTTACGGAAACCAGGGACTGGAGGAAATGGACAGTATCAGGTTCAGCCTCCCCTCCACCCGGGTTAGCCTGGAGGAGCTGGAGAACCTGCTAAAGGAAGAAAAAAGCCGCCGGGCCGGCACTCCCTCCATATGGCCCCTGGAGGGACGGCTTACTTCTTCCTATGGTTATCGAGCCTGTCCCTTTACAGGAAGAAGGACTTTTCACCAGGGGATAGATGTGGGAGCCCCCCGGGGAACTTCCATATATGCAGCCGCCGACGGAGTGATTGAAATGGCCCGCTACAATGGAGGTATGGGAAAAACCATTATCATAGATCATCCTTACGGCCACAAAACCCTTTATGCTCACCTGATAGACTATAAGGTAAAAGAGGGAGAGGAAGTAAAAAAGGGAGATGTGATAGGGTTCGTAGGCAGCACTGGATTCAGCACAGGTCCCCATCTGCACTATGAAGTCCATAGGGAGGGGGAGCCGGTGGACCCCATGGAATATCTACCGGAGAAGAATAGAGAAAGCTAACAGCAAAACAATTTTTCAATACATATAGAAAGTATGGTGGTATTATGTTGGGATCCCGGAAGAGAAAATCAGGCAAGGTGGATACCCTTATAGGTAAAGAAACGGAAATAAAGGGAAGCATAAGGGCCTCGGGTATGGTCCGGATAGACGGCAGGTTCGAAGGGGAAATATTAACAGAAGGTGATCTTATCATTGGTGAATCTGCCCGGGTAAAGGCAGAGGTTAATGCCCGTAACTTAACCCTGGCCGGAGAATTAAAGGGGAATGTAGAACTGGAAGGTAGGCTGGAGCTTAATTCCAGTGGACGCCTATATGGTGACATTAAAGTGAATAACCTGGTTATAGCCGACGGAGGGTTGTTTAAGGGAAGTTCTTTAATGCCTGGCATGGAGGAGGATCAGGAGCAGGAAAGTTAAGTTCCCGCTAAAAAGGAATTTTAATTAATATAACGAATATTTTTTATGGTTAATAAAATATACTTTAGGAAAGCGAGGCAGCAGCGGGTGAAAAAAATACTACTGGCGGGAGTTTTTATAATCATCGCCTTGGGTCTTTTCATATTTTATGGTAAAATTTCTCACCTGCCATGGGAGGGCCTCCCCGGCCATCAACCCCGGGAGATATGGAGCAGGGAAAGGGGCGATGGAGAAATCCTGGCGGCAGCAGAAAGGAAAGGGATGATCCTGGTGGGAAGAAAAAATCAGGGCTTTTCCCTTCTAGCTATGGATTACCAGGGAAATGAAGCTTGGCAAAAGGCCAGCCGTAAGGAAGGAAGTGCATCCCTGGGGAAAGAATACTGGGCTGCTGCTGAATATGACAGGGGCTCCGTGGAAATATTTGATTACCAGGGTAGCAGAGTCAGCCAGATAAGGATACCCCCTGACTTTAAAAAGATCTGGATGGGACCTGCCGGGGAAGTAATAAGCATTTACAGTCTTTTCAGGGAAGGAAATGATAAAGAAGACCTTTACGGGGAGAAACTTCGGGTTTTTTCCCCAGAAGGGAGAACAATATTTAACCAGGATTTTTCCGGTCAGGGGGTTCTGGAGGTTAAGATTGTCCCCGGCAAAGAAATTTTAATTGTAAATACAATAGAAGTTTATCCCCAGGCGAAATCAAAGGTATACCTTGTAACCCTGGAGGGGGAAACCCTGGCAGAGGTGGAAAGCAGTGAATTGTTTTTTTCTCCTCTCCTTTGCCTTCAGGAGGAGGAGGTGTTCCTGGCCACCAAAAAAGAATTTTTTGCCTACTCTTTCACGGGAGATGAGCTGGTGAGCAGGTTTATGGATTTTGAGATTATAGATATACTAATGACGGGAAAAGGGGAGCTAGTTTTATTTGCCCTCCCCGGAACTCCTTCTCCGGGCAGCACCCGGATAAAAGGATTAGACGAGGAAGGGCTAGTTATCTGGGAGAAAAAGGTTCCTGGAACATATCAAAGGAGCCAGGGGAGGCAGGATGGGGGTTTTTATCTTTTAACAGAAGAAAATCTGTATCTTTTTTACCCCCGGGGGGAATCCTACTATTATTATTCCCTGGAGGAAAATAAAGAAGTATATCCCTTATCAGGAGAAGTTTTTTTCCTTTTAGATGGACAGGACTTGAAGGGTTATTACTGGCCCCTATCTACGGGAGAAAAGGAGAGAAACCGGTGAATTTGACCTGGTTTGATATTGCTGTACTGTCTTTTTTATGCTGGGGAGGGGTAGGAGGTTACCTTAAGGGAATTACCCTTTCTATTTATAATATGCTGGGGTGGGCAGGGGCCCTGTTAGTTGCCCTTTATGCCCGGGCTCCCCTTTCCCTTTTTGTAGATCAGCAATATGATTTAACCCCTCGCCTTACAGAAGTTATTTCTCAAAGGGCTGATCTTCCTATGAAGGTGGGGGGTATTATTTCCCCTGGAGAGGGGATATCCGGTGATATAATCTACTCCTGGCTGGCAGAAGCTTTGGTAAACCTTCTAGGTTTTCTGGCAGTCTTTTTAGTTATAACCTCCCTTTTAAAAATTTGGGAAGGCGTCCTCCTGGCAAAAAGGGGAGAGGTTAAAGGGATACTTGAAAACCTGGTTTCTTCATTGTTTGGGGTCCTTAAAAACTCTCTGGTACTATTTACATTGATTTATTTAATCCTCCCTTTTCTAAAAGGGGCTGATTTTTTATTTTTCGAAGACATTGGAGGCTCCCTGACGGTCACAAACATAAGCCGCCTTATAAACATTATATTTTAATAAATTTACGGGATAAGCAGGATTTTTAAGGACAGGCGGAGAAAAAGTTTATTGTTGTAATTTAAGAAAATTCTGTTAAAGTCTATTAACAGAAAAAACAGGAGGGAAAGTATAATGCGCTTAATTTTGTTAGGACCACCGGGAGCTGGTAAAGGAACCCAGGCAGAAAGAATTGTTAAAAAATATAACATTCCCCACATTTCTACCGGGGACATATTCAGGGCAGCTTTAAGGGAAGGCACGGAAATGGGAACGAAGGCCAAGAGTTTTATGGATAAAGGCCAGCTGGTTCCCGATGATATCGTAGTGGGCGTGGTAACGGAAAGGATCCGCAAGCTGGTGAAAAAAGGCTTTCTCCTGGACGGGTTCCCCAGGAATGTTAATCAGGCAGAGGCCCTGGATAAAGTGGGCGAACATATGGAAATAAAAATTGACGGAGTTATTAACATCGATGTTCCCGACGAGGAGCTGATTGATCGTCTTACGGGCAGAAGGATGTGCAAGTCTTGTGGCGCCAGTTTCCATGTCAAGTTTAAGCCTCCCCAGGTAAGAAACGTTTGCGACAACTGCGGCGGAGAGCTCTACCAGAGGGATGATGATACCGTGGAAACGGCTAAAGAAAGGCTGGAAGTATACCACTCCCAAACCAGCCCCCTCATTGATTATTACTCCAAACAGGGTATTCTCATCAATATTGATGGCAACCAGGACATGGAGATGGTCTTTTCCGAC
>SKLX01000067.1 GCA_007121375.1 Bacillota bacterium
CTGTCCTGGAAGGGGAGGGTGAAATTGAGACACAAAAGAGAAAACTCTTTTACCTTAATATGATCTGGTTTATGACTACTCTCCTGGACCGTAAAGATCGCATGAGTATGGCCCAAGGCCTGGAAATCCGGGTACCCTTTTGTGATCATCGCCTGGTGGAATATGCATGGAATATTCCCTGGAAAATGAAAATTACAGGCAACCAGGAAAAAGGAATACTCAGAAAAGCCCTGAAAGGAATTGTTCCCCAGGAAGTTCTTAACCGAAGGAAAAGCCCCTACCCCAAAACATTCCACCCGGAATATCTTTCTGCAGTAAAGGGAATCTTATCAAGGATTTTGGAGGACCCCAATTCTTCCCTGCAGCCTTTAGTGAATATAAATAAATTAAAAAACCTGTTAAAGGTTAAGGAAAATGTTTTCAACCCTCCCTGGTTCGGTCAACTTATGGGTGATGCACAATACTTTGCCTACATGTACCAGGTGGAGGCCTGGTTAAAGGAATATGGAGTAAGAATAATTTAAATATTAAAAACCTATCATTAGAGAAAATATGTTTTGCCACCCCACAAGATGATCATACCGAAAAGAAAAAAAACGGCAGTAGTTATTAGCTTAAGATAAATATCTGGTATCCTTTTAAGATATTTACCTCCAATAAAGGCTGCAAATCCATGATTGATGATCTGGGCGGCCATGCCCCCTAAAAACACCATAAAGGGCTCCTGATAAAAGGCAGTAAGGGCTATAGCCGCCAGCTGGGTTTTGTCTCCAAATTCTCCTACAAAAACCATACTGAAAGTCTGGGTAAAAATAGAGTAACCTGAAAGCTTCACCTGGGGGGGCCTTTCCTTTTTCAGAAGGGTATAAAAACCCATCAGGATAAAAAAGAATCCACTAATTAAAGCAATGTATCCTGGTGGGATAAGGTCGGAAAAGAAACTACCTAAAAGGACAGCCATAGCAGTTATAACCGAAAGGGCTGCTATAGCAGCGCCAAAAACCCGATAAGGGGAGTTTCGGGAGCTTAAGGTCATGGTAATAAACTGGGTTTTGTCACCCAGCTCTGCTATTAATACTGTAAAAAAAGATGCAAAAAAGGCAGCTAAAATCTCGTTATTATACATGCTAATCAGTACCTGTTCTACTTTTTATTTCCCCTTTTTTTAGAGTAAAACAAAAAGGATGTTTTGCTTTTATAAGCTTTATAATTTTTACCCTGTTTTTTCAAAAGGTCCTTCTCCTCTTCCCTGGCTGTTATAGTATTGGCTATCAGGGCAAGAATAAAAAGAATTACCAGGGATAGCTCTCCCGTAGAAATAAAGGCTCCTGAAACAATTATTTTTTCACCCATAAACATGGGATGAGGGTTAAGAGCGTACGGCCCATGGGAAATAATTTTACCCTGCTCTTTTTTCTTTTCTCCAAAAATCAAAGTAGTTAGTACGGCCCGGTCTATCCCCAGAAGCCACAGGGTCCAAAAGGTAATAAATAAACCCGCAAGGGAAAATAATAACCCGATTATTATTAGAACAAGGGGAATTTCAAAGGCGTGGATATAAATATAATGGCGATTAAAAAAAACAAAAAGGGCTAAAAGGGGCCAGAGGGTAAAAACAGATAGTTTCCATTTAAAAGGGGTTAGATAACGATAAAGGGTTTCTTTCCAAAATTCCCATTTTGACCAGATAATTAACCGAAATATGTACAGAGGAAAAAGTACCATCCAGACGGTAAGAGTTAACCCTTGAGTTCCAAAATTTAAAATAAGAATTCCCGATAAAGAAAGAATGGCGATGATAAAAAGAACATCGCCCTTTCTTTGCTTGAACATGTATCTTTTCCTCCTGAAAACTTCAATTTATATAGATTCTTTAATCTTTTCTTCAATTTCATTAAGGCTTGAATCATCTGGTATATACTGAAGCCTCACCTGCTCAATCAAGTCAAAACCACAATCCCTCAAAACTTCTTCTATTACCCCCACACTTTCTCCACTCCAACCGTAAGACCCAAAGGCCAGTCCCTTTCTTTCCTTGGGGGAAAGCCCCTTCATGTAAGTCAAAAAGGAGGACACAGAAGGTAAAATACCATTATTTAAGGTGGGTGACCCGACACAAATGTACTTGGAAGTAATAACTTCTGTCATAACATCGGAGATATGATTGTATTTTAGATTTCTCATTGCTATTTTTATTCCCTGATTTTCAAAGGCTTTTTGAATTGACCGGGCAATTTTTCCTGTAGATCCCCACATGGTATCAAAAACTACTACCCCTTTCTCTTCGGTTTCATTCCCTGACCATTTTTTGTATTCCTCCAGGATAGTAGGAAGGTTTTTGCGCCATATAAGGCCGTGGCTGGGAGCTATCATTTCTATTTCCAGCTGGGAGGCTGATTCTAATGCTTTCTTAACCTGTTTGCCGTAGGGCAAGACAATATTTGCATAGTATTTCTTAGCCTCTTCCAAAGTTATATCCAGGGGGTACTGGTCATCAAACCTTTCTGAAGAAGAAATATGCTGCCCAAAGGCATCGTTAGAAAAGAGGATTTTTTCTTCAGGCATATAGCTTACCATATTATCCGGCCAGTGGACCAGGGGAGTCTGTAAAAACTGAAGGCTTTTTTTGCCCAGGCTTAAAGTTTCTCCCGATTTAACTACTTCAATGTTCCAGTCATTTTTATAATGGGCATTAAGCCCCTTTTCCCCTTGAGGGGAGGTAAATATAGTTGCCTGGGGTGCCAGCTCGATAATTTTGGGAAGACTTCCCGAATGGTCCATTTCCACGTGATTGGTTATGATGTAGTCAATTTTAGAAGGATCTACCAGGGTAGAAATGCGTTCTATTAATTCCTGGGATAAGTACTCCCTGACCGTATCAATAAGGGTTATTTTGTCATCTATTACCAGGTATGCATTATAGGTTGTACCCCTCTGGGTTAAATACCCATGAAAGTCCCTTAAATTCCAATCGATTCCTCCTACCCAATAAATATTTTCCCTTAATTTAATGGGATTCATTTTCATTTTATTCCTCCTTCTCATAATAATAATTAATTAATAAGTATTATTATCATCCTAAATAATTCAACCTTTTCCTCTAGTAAAGTTTGATTTGTGTTATAATTTAATTATAATAGAGTTAGGCAAAGGAGGCAATGGATAATGACTGATATAGAAAAAGAAGCTCGAACATGGGGCATGTTATGCCATCTTACAGGCTTTGCCCTCCTCCTGGGTATCCCCTTTGGAAATATATTGGGGCCCCTGGTGGTATGGCTTTTAAAAAAGGAGGAGCATCCCTTTATTGATGAGCAGGGTAAAGAATCATTAAATTTTCAAATATCTATTTCAATTTATTTTATTGTAGCCGCTATACTTATAGTAATTGTAGTTGGCCTGTTACTGCTAATTCCCCTTTTTATAGCTTACCTGGTACTGGTTATTATTGCTTCCATAAAGGCCAGCAACGGCGAGAGCTTTAAATACCCCCTCACTATCAAATTTATACAATAGAATACTTTATATCAAAAATAAAAACCACTTTAAAAGTGGTTTTTTGATTTGTCCAGGGAAGGAAAAACTACTTTTTTAAAGAAAATTTATTTATCAGTAATTATATTAATATAAACGGGAGAGTATTTTATGGCTGTAATTACTATATCAAGGGAATTTGGAAGTGGTGGGGAAACCGTAGCCCGACGAGTGGCAGAAAAATTAGGTTTTCTCCTGGTTAATAAAAAAGCTATAACGGAAGGCCTTCAGTCTATTAATGTTTATGAACCGGAGCTTGATATTGATGAAAGGGCTTTACAGAAGGAAAATGATGATTCTTACAGTAATTATATATCATCCCTCCACCAGTATCTCTATGATCTTTCCAGCCAGGAGAACCTGGTGCTTTTAGGAAGGGGAGGTCAAATACTTTTTAAAGATTTTAACCCCTCTTATCATGTAAAAATTATTTCTCCCCTGGAAAAAAGAATAAGCAGGGTAATGCGCCTCTACAGCCTCCAGGAAGAAGCTGCCTTAAAGCTCATAAAAGAACAGGATGAAAACAAAAAACAATACCTGAGTCAAATTTTTGATGAGGACTGGATGAATATGAAGCTGTATGACCTGGCATTAAATTCGGGTAATACCTCCCTGGAAACTGCTGCCGATATTATATCTACCGCTTACCAGCTTAAATGCAAGGATGTGGAATCAGGAATCATGGAAGAACCAGAAATAACTCCGGAAGAAATAACTTTTCCCCAGGAAGAAGAGGCTCAATTCATGCATCCCAGTGAGGAAGAGTTTGCCAAGATGCTTGATTTCTACCACATAAAATGGGAATATGAGCCCAAGACCTTCCCCCTGGAATGGGACAGTGAGGGAAATATTGCTGAAGCTTTTACCCCAGATTTTTATTTGCCTGAACAGGATCTTTACGTGGAAATAACGACCCAACGCCAGAAGCTGGTCTGGAAAAAAAATAAAAAAGTCAGGCGTTTAAAAGAGCTTTACCCTGATGTGAACATCAAGATTATCTACCATAAAGATTATAAAAGCCTTCTCCGCAGGTTTGACCTGGAAGAAGGCTAAAAAATAAAATATAAAACCGAATCCCAACAGACCTTCCATTCTATCCGCCAGGATACTGATTTTTAGATTAGCTTCTGCCTAAAAATAGCTTACAGGCTTCCACTTAATCTACTTAACCAGCTGCCCAGAAATCCTGTGCTGAGGTGTCCTTGACTTCCCGGAATAATATCAGCTCTTTCTCTGATATTAATTCCTTTCCATCCAGGGTCCTTTCAGCGATATAGTCCTTTTGGATGCCCCACAATTTACTTCCAACTCACGGTCTTCTTCAAATCATTTCGGGCTTCCATCCAGAATATATCCGGGTAACTTTCAGCCTCTCGGGATTCGGTTAATTATATTATGACATACAGCTGTATTTTTGTCAATGGATTATTCTGAATTTTTAAAATATTTGAGCAAAAATATTTTAAAAAGTTTCTACCAGCTGATTCCTTTCATTGAAAAAAGTTTTGTAACCCATCTGGACCATAATAAATACAGTAAGGGAAACGCTTCCCACAATGCCTAACATTATAGCTATCTGGTATTCTATGGCAGTTAAAGGAGAAACTCCTGACAGAATTTGTCCTGTCATCATACCCGGCAAAAAAACTATGCCCATTCCAACCATGGAATTGATGGTAGGAAGTATAGCCGCTGTAAAGGCATCGTTAACAATTATTTTAGTAGCCTGGTTAGGTGTAGCTCCCAACATGAGGGCTCCTTCAACCTGGTCCTTTCTTGTCTTTATTCCATCTATTAGTCTCTCTGTTCCCAGGGAGATTCCTGTCATGGAGTTGCCTATAACCATGCCTGATATGGTAATAAAGTATCTTGCCTCATACCAGGGTTGAAGGTTAATTACTACCAGGAGAAAATAGACAATAGTAATGGTAGTGCCTAAAAACATGGACAGGCTAATTACTCTGCGAAGATTTGGACTGATTTTAACCTTTACCCTGCTGTAGATATTTCTTATAGCAAATATCTCCATCAATAGGAGTACTCCTATGGAAAGCAGGTAATGGTTAACGGCAAAGAGATAAACAAGGACGTAACCCATAAGTATAAGTTGAAGTGTCATTCGTAGAGAAGCAATAACTATCTCTTTTTCCCTACCTATTCCCTGTCTTTTAACAATATATAAGAGGATAAGGAGAAACACATAGGCCCCTAAAAGCTGCAGAATCCCTATTTCAATTATGCCGTTCATAAAATACTACCTCCTCTACTTCCTTAATTTTGCCCTCCTCTAAAACAATTATTATTTCTCCATAAGTTCTGGCCAGGGTTTTCGAGTGGGTAATCATGACAAGGCTTTTATTGCGCTCTTTTATATAATTAATTACTTTTTCAATTATGTGGATTTCCGTATCCTCATCCAGGGCAGAAGAAGGTTCGTCCAGGAGCAAAACTTCTGGATC
>SKLX01000215.1 GCA_007121375.1 Bacillota bacterium
AAATTAAAAGATGTTAATAAAAATTTAGAAATACCTTATAAAACTAAGATTTTATAACAGATCTATTCCCCTCCCCCATAAAAAAACTAACAATTAGATAATATGCCGTCTACAGCCTTTTAATACCCTTTAAATTGCAAAAACTATCTTAAGAATGATAAGGAAAAAGAAAAAAGCCCTGGTAATGGGCCTTTGTTAGAAAAAGATCCGGGGGAAGAATAACTTTTAAGGCAGGTACTGGGTGTGGGTATCGGCATCATCAATATTATTATATAGCCTGTGGAAATCGATGCGGTAATTGAAATCATCCTTTTCCACAAGCCTCTGCCCCCTAAAGTCCAGGTTATAAACTATTAAAAGCTCTTCATTAATATTGGAGGCTTGAAGGAGCTTCATCCCTGAAGGGGCCCAGACCCCGCTGCCTCCCCAGAAGTAGTCCTGGCTTATCTCATGGCGTCCTACATTGTTAACTCCCAGGCTCCAGATCTGATTGTAAGCTGACTTGGAGGAGTTCATCAGGTCCCAAAGATAGCCGTAATAGTGGTCCGTCCTCACATTCATATGGGAATACTCCCTGATGGCTTCGGAACGCCAGTCAGCCATGGTGATAATAGCGTCTACTTCATCCACGAAGGCATACTTGCGGGCCATTTCCACAAAAACCAGGTCGTAGCAAATCAAAAAGCCGAACCTCCCCCAGTGGGTATCGATAATTAACCTTTTATCGGAGCCCTGCTTAAAAAATCTTTGTTCCAGGGGAGTTAAAAATATTTTGTCATAGATTAACCCTTCCTCCTGGTGGTCCATATCCTTGTGAATGATAAAGGTGGAATTAAAAAGGGAACCTTCCTTTTCCCGGACATTATTATAAAAAATATACTGGAGCCCTTTACCATCACCCCTCAGACTATCCCTGATGTTTTCAATCCAGGAAATTATCCGGCTGTTTTCCCCTTCCTGGAGCTTCTCAAAAACATCATTCTCGTTTATAGTATCCCACACATAACCCGTTACAGATAATTCAGGAAAAATAACTATATTAACATCTTTATCATGGGCCACCTGGATTATCCGTTCCATCTTGTCCAGGTTCCGCTTTACATCAATACTGACGTTAATATTGGCCAAAAGAATACTGGGGCAATCTTCCTTGTGAGAAAAAACCCTCTCTACTAATCTGAATCCCATTACTATACCCCCCGGTCTATTATTGGAATTATTATTTTATTTCCTCTTTAGCTTAACTTATTTCGCTTCCCACTACCTAAAACCCTTCCGGGTCACGGAACTTATAGCGGGCATATTCTATCCTTTCCATTACAGGAGGATGGGAATAGAATACACCTTTTATTAAGGGGTGGGGCTGGACCACGGAAAGATTGGAGCGGGCAAGGTTAACCTTTAAGGTTACAAAAGCCTCCGGGTTCCGGGTTAGAATCAGGGCTTCCCTGTCAGCCTGCCTTTCAATAACCCTGCTTACCCCGTTTTGCAAGGGCATAGACACTATAGAAATAAGGGTAAAAAACAAAATCACCAGGGGAATTACCCCGGGGCCAGGGCCCACCTTCATCAGACCTAAAAGGCCTTTTAAAAGATAAAGGGATAAAAGGGTACCTGCAGAAGCCATTAATACCCCCTTAATTATGTGTAGATGCTTCCAGTGGCCCATTTCATGGGCTATAACTACCAGCACCTCTTCCGGGCTGAAATTTTCCAGGAGATTATCGAAAAGCACAATACGCTGGGAACTTCCCAGGCCGGCAAAAAAAGCATTAGCCTTATGGGTGCGCCTGCTGGCATCTGCCACCAGTATTTCCTCCACTTCTATCCCTGACCGGGAAGCCATACCCATCATTTCTTCAGCTAAAACTTCATCTTCCAGGGGTGTAAAATCATAAAAGAGGGGATGAATGAGGAGGGGATAAAGATAAGCATTTAAAAGGAGTAAAATAGAAAACCCTCCTCCCGCCAGCAGCCACCATTTCTGGGGAGAAAGGTTCATCAAAGTGTAAAATCCTGAAAATATGAAAGTAGATACGATTAAAGAAACAAAAAGGGACTTAAGGTAATCAAAAAACCACAAAAAGGGAGTTTGAGCAGTAAGGGCAAAACTACGTTCCACCAGATACCCCCGGTAAAAATCCAGGGGCAGGGTAATGACATGCAGCAGTAAAAAGAAAAAAAATATGTACACTACCACACGGGGAAAATGAATATCCAGGTGTTGGAAATGGCCTGTTGCCCACCAGGTAACCAGAACAAGGAAGAATAAAGTAACCGCCTGTCTGGCCAGGTACAGGTATAAGGAAATCTGCTGATATTCAGCTGCCCTCTGTAAAAATTCCGGCTGGAAATACCGCAGAGTTTCCGGTTGAAGGACTGTCCCCGACCTCAAGCCTACCAGGGTTCCTCCCCAAATCATCAGGACTGCAGCACCTAAAGCAGCCCAAATAATCATAACCTTCACCTTTTTTCTATCTTTCAATTTTATCCCTGCCTTTACATTTCTCCTGTAAAAGTAATATGCTTCAATTACTTATAATATTATTATCCTGGAAAAAGTTTTGACAGGTGATATTTTTAAATTATTTTTTTGACCCGGTAAACATACCAATAACAACCCTTAATAACTCAGCGAGAATTTCCATGTAGGAAATGACATTATCGGATCGCTCCCTGAAAGAGGATACCGTGTATAAAACTTCTTCTCCAACGGTTTCAATGGTATAATCTACCTTTTCCACACTGCCCCTCACTGTCCCTGAAATAAAGTTGACATTGTCGACTACCGTGGGAATGGTAGGAGTGATATGCTCCAGGCTGACCTTAACATTCTCCGATATTTCTCCTGCATTTTTGACCACCGTGGGCAGGGTTTCCAGGGCAGTATTTATAGATTCGTTATTTTCTTCTAAAATTTTTTTAAAGTTACTTACTACCATGTTGACATTTCTAAGGGTTATAATCAGGTACACACATAAAGCTACAACGGCCAAAAATAAAATAAAAAGACCCAGGTCCATTACTGATATTAACATATATTATCCACCTACTTCTTAAATATTAAAACTCCAGGCTCTTTCATGATGTTAATGCTAAGGTCGCCTGATGGCGACCTTAGAAGTGACTATCTGGCAAATTTTTACGCTTCCTACAGTTCCAGTCAAAATTAAGAAATTTTATAAAACTGCTAGAGGGTTGAAGTATCTTCTACTTCTTCGGAAGATTTCTCTCCCGCTTGCCTTTTTTCCTTTTCTTCTTCATACTTTTCCTTTAATTCTTCCTTCTTTTCCTTTAATTCTTCCCTCTTTTCAGCCAGGGCTTCTTTCTTTTCTGCCAGGGTTTCTTTGGTGCTTTCAGCCGTTTCTTTAGCCTTGGCCGCTATATCTTCCCTGGTTTCCTTACCCGGTTTAGGAGCAAGCAATAATCCTCCTATGGCACCCAGGGCTGCACCTATGGTCAAGCCATAAGCCACTTTCACCGCTGATTCTCTTTTTTCTGCCTTTTCCCTTTCTTTCCTTACCTTTTCCAGATAATCTCTAATTGCCATGGTAAAACCTCCTAAATAATTTTCTTTGTTCTTGTGTTAAGAAAAATCTGCCTTCTTCTTGATAGTACTTCTATACCCTCGGCTAAATTCCTTTGTTTAGATAGGATATATCCTTTAAGAATTCTTTACATCTATATATTCTTTCCCAAATAATCTTTATTTTTTCCTGAAAAGTAATTATTATTATTTAAATTGGGCAATATTAAGAAAAACATAATTATTTTTAATTTTAGATTTACAGGAAATTAACAAGCAGATGTAGAAATAGATACAAATCCAAAAAGTAAGGAGGGTTTTTCATGTGCGATTATTACTTTGATCCGGATCGTGCTGTAGCTTTTAAGGTTAACTCTATAAACTCTTCCTTAGTATACGATGAAGATAAAGGAGAACCCACAGCTATCCTTGTTCACACCAATGTTAAAATTACCAACTTCAAAAAGGAAAAAATTCGCCGCATAATTTCAGAGCTTTATCCTACCCAAAAATATGACATGGATTCTGCCAGGAAAGAATTTTCAGACACCCTGTTATCCAGGATAATTGAAGGAGCTCAAAAAATATCCGAGCAGGAATATGAAGAAATCAAAGCCAGGGTTGAAGCCTAAATATTAGATAAGTTCAGGTGCGATCTGCCAGCCTTACAAGCTCTTCCCTGCTGTAATGACCCTGCACCCCTGGCCTCTCTAGAAAGTAGCTGGCCAGCTCTTCCCGGGACAGGTAGTAAACTTCCCTCAGGCCTTTCATCAAGGTCTTTAAGTAACTTTCCGAGGGAGGCGAAAAAACAGCAGAGGAAGAAGAATAAGATGGGTTACTTGAAGATATCAAGTCCTGGCCAGAAGTAAAAGTGTAGATAGGGTAACCCTGATATCTACCCAGATAAACCAGGCTTCCGTAAAGGGATTTAAATACTTGCTTGATCCCTTTTTTTTCTATTTCTGCATAATCTATACCCCCTTCCGGAATAGGAGAACGATTATTTTCCTGGGCCACCACCTCCCGGAACTGCTCTTCTTTAATCAAGTATTTCCTTCCCAGGGTCCTTTTAAAAACCCTGGTTTTTTTATGGCCGATAAAGGCCACTCCTCCTCCCCATCGACGGGAACTGCCGGCAAAATAAAGGGGGTATGAAATATCTACAGTTTCATCCTCCAGGGGCAGAGAAGTATCCCTGCACCCTCTTTCTTCCCGGGAGGATCCCGGGGGCTTTCCTCCTTCAATGTAGCAGAGAAAACGCTCCCGGCAAATGTTTGATCCGTAGCTGGCATACCAGATATAAAGGTGTACCATTAATTATCCAGCCCCCCCCCTTGGCATTCCTGATAGGGGATGGGATCTTTTACCCCTGCTTCGGCAAAACCCTTGATCCTCAAGACGCAGCTGTCACAACGACCGCAGGCCTTATCCCCTCCATGGTAACAGCTGGTTGTAAGGTGCAGGGGGGCTTTATTCTTTACTCCCAGCCTTATGATCTCCCCCTTGGTCAGATTCAGTAGAGGAGCTTTAATTATTATGGGCCTTCCTTCAACCCCTGCCTTTGTCCCGACTCTGATAACCTGTTGAAAAGCATCAATGAATTCCGGCCGGCAGTCGGGATAACCGCTGTAATCTACAGCATTTACTCCTATAAAAATAGCTTTTGCCCCTACCGCCTCCCCATAGCCCAGGGCATAGCTCAGGAAGAGAATGTTCCTGGCAGGCACATAAGTTGAAGGTATTTCCTCCCTTTCTTCATAAGGAGGAATATCTCCCCTGTCCCCCGTAAGGGAACTACCTCCCACCCCTTCTAATGTTATAACCCTGTGTTCTTTACAGTAATAATAAGAGGCTATACGGGAAGCGTTTTCCAGTTCCCGCCGGTGCTTTTGGCCGTAATCAAAGGAAAGGGCATAAACCAGGTATCCTTCCTGGTAGGCCACACTCAAAGAGATGGTACTATCCAGTCCCCCCGACAGGAGCACTACAGCTTTTTTTGATGTCATTATTCTCTCCCCATTAAAAGGATTTTTTTGGTTGTCATAAATTATAGCAAATAATCACCCCTGCAACAATTATAATTATATCCTTTTTGCCGGAGCGCCCTACCTATCCCTCCATTAGGAAGCGGCCCAGAAAACCCGTTACTTCTATAATCAGCTGGCTGGGAGAAGGTATTTCCAGGGTCGAAACCACCAGGAGAGCATAGGCTGAAGCTATTGCCCAGAGAAACAGGAAAACAGCCAGCTCCCTCCATTTCTGGTATATATATAGGGATGGGGCCTGGAATAATAAAAGTACCAGCAGGGCAAAAGCAGTTGCCATAATAAGCATTTTCTCTCCCCTTTTCCTGTGATTTTATCTAATCTCTAAGGGATCCTTAACCAGCCCTGAACGTCGGACATCCCCTTTTACCTCCACTTCCACCTGGATTTCAGGATAAATATCCTCCCAACGATCTTCAAGACCTCCCCACTCCCGGGGAAGGGTGCGGTAAATCAGGTTGCCAAAACCAAAGATATCTGTTTTTAAATCCTGCTGGGTTTTTTCCAGGGCAGCCTGGATATCATTACGTACCGCCTGGGCCAGGCGGCGGTTCAGGGCATCGGCTGTTCCTGTTTCCCCGGTAAGCCTTTCCTCGGGGGAAGTGGTTTCCTGTATACGCCCTTCGGCAATTACTGATACTTTTATAAATATTTCCTCTCCCTGGACCCGGGCTTCCAGGCTGGAAGAGGATTGAAATATCTCTACTGTAACCTCCTTATCTGGGGAAGCAGGACTTTCAAATATGTATACAGGTCGATTAATATCATTAATAACCCAGTTATAGCCCCGGGTTTCCTGGTCATTTAACCACCCTACCATCTGACCTTTGTGAAAAGCTGCCGCCCCCTCCACCTCCAGGGGTGATTCCCGGGACATTTCGTCTTCCTCAATCTCCATCACCTTTACCCGGGGGAATAATATCTCGCATCCGGGCTGGCTCAGGCGGTTAAAAACTATCCTCAAGGGGTAATCTACAGTAGCAGCCAGCTCTTTTAAAACCACCTGGTGCTGACGGGCTAAAGCCCTTGCCCCTATGTCTTCCGCTTCATATTCTCCCTCCATGGCCCTGGCCAGGTCTCCCTCCACCACCATGGGCTGAATTATAAAACGGGGTTCCCGGCCCCGCTGGAGAAAGTCCAGAAGGGGTTCTATTCCCTCCCTTGCCATTTCCTCGGAAATCAAGAGGGTCTGCACATGGGTTAAGTTAATTTCTCGGGTAGACTTTTTATTCAGGTTTTTAAGGGCTGCATGAAGGGTAGGTCCCGCAGCCGATACAACCCAGAAAGATTTTTCCCCGGAGTTGCTGCCCCCCTCTTCTTCACCCACCCTCTGCATGGGGTTTGCCGCCTGGACCGTCACTTTCATATCCCCCTTTTCTTCTTCCCTTTCAAAACCCATCATAAGAACCAGGGTTAACTCTTCGGGCTCTACCCGGTTCCAGCATCCCGTATTGACGAAGAAAAATAAAAGCAGAACCATAATTAAAAGGACCGACTTTTGGAAAAGACCCATTATCTTTTTTCCTCCTTTTCCTGGTGGTCTGCTCCCTCTATCCTTCTTATCAAATACCCTCCCCAGAGAAAAAGGTAGGGAAAAAAGATAAGAAAAAATCCATAAGGGCCCATAACCTCAGGAGCCAGCAGAGAACGGATCTCAAAAACATTCTCAAAATCATGGATGGACAGCACTACCCAGATAACTCCCATGGGCAAAAGTATATGCCGGTAATCCTCCAGGCCAAAAACCCGGGCCGCACCTTTGGCTCCACAGTAAACAAAGGTGGAAAGGCCCACAAAAAGGCCTAACCCCCAGCTAAAAACAGCCAGGATTTCCACCCGCTCCAGAAATTCACTTATTCGTATCCCCCCGATGGCCTTTACAAAGGGAAACACCACCCGGGCTCCTTCTTCGGGTCCCAGGGTTGCCACCACCAGTAGAACAGTGGAAATAATAACCAGGACTGCTCCTCCCATTGCCCAGAGGGCGCTGTTTACCGCCCTCTCAGGGTTGTTCAGATGGGGAATGAGCATGGCGGCCACCAGGAGTAAAGACCCCATTCCCAGGGGAACCACACTGCCCACCAGGACAGGTTCAAAGCCCCGGCTCAAAACAGGCTGGAGATTCATAAAGTCCGCTTCAAAAAAAAGGGTGCCCAGGCTGAAGACTATCATGACCAGGAGGAAGAAAAATATCAGGTCCGACATACGCCCAATAACCTCCACTCCTGAGAAAGCCGCAGTCATGGCAACCAGGATCATAGAAGCAGTCAAGAAAATAATAGGGGTTTCCGGGAGGAAGCCTACAATGATCATTTCCGCATATATCCTCACCTGGAGGGAGGCCATATGCAAAAAGGACCAGAGGATGACCAGGGAAATAATGTTCCCCGGGATCTTTCCCAGGAGGTGCCAGCTCATCTCCACCACATCCTTCCCGGGAAAGCGGGCTCCCAGTCCTACTATCAAAAAGATAGTAAGTGCTGTACCCACAAAAATTAAAAGGGCCGATGCCCAGGCATCCTGCCTGGCATTGGAAGCAGTGAGAATAGGAAGGGTTGCCAGGGGAATGGTCGCCCTCATGATAAATAAAATAAAGCTAAACTGGCGGTTTGCTATCTTTTCAGTCTTCATCCTGCCCCTCCTCGTCGTGGGGGAAGATTTTAAAAAACCGGCGGGCCTGGCGGGGGTCTTTTCGCACGGGTTCCCGGAAACCTGTGAGCTTGGGCCGGTAGACCTGTCCCCACTGCCATCCCCGTATTATATTATCCTTCATGTCCCTCATGATAAAGGGGGCAGCGGGAGCCATATAGGGCACCCCATAAGAACGGAGAGAAGATAAATGGACAATAAGGAGAAGGAGACCAAACTGAAGGCCAAATAATCCAAAAATACTGGAAAGAATAATAAAGCCAAAGCGAAGTATTCTTCCGGCAATCCCCAGGGCAAAATTGGGCACCGCAAAGGAAGCGATGGCCGTAAGGGCCACCACCACAACCACGGGAGGAGAAACTATCCCCGCCCGGATGGCCGCATCCCCCAGGACCAGGGCCCCCACAATGCTGATGGCAGGCCCGATGGAAGCGGGGAGCCTTATCCCCGATTCCCTGAGAATTTCAAAAACACTTTCCATGAGAAGCATTTCCACCACCAGGGGAAAGGGAACCCCTTCCCGGGTAGAGGCAATCCTCAGTAAAAGGGCGGTAGGTACCATCTCCGGGTGGAAATTGACAATCCCCACATAAAAACCCGGCAGGAAAATAGCCAGAATCATAGCCACATACCGGAGAATACGGATAAAGGTGCCTAGAGGAACCTTTTCAAAGTGGTCATCGGAAGCCTGAAGATGAGCAAAAAAAGTAACAGGAGCTAACAATACAAAGGGGGTACCATTAACAATCACCGCCACCTGCCCCTCCAGGAGGGCAGCCACTACCCGGTCCGGCCGCTCGGTACGTAAAGTAAGAGGAAATAAAGAAAAGGGAGTGTCTTCTAAAAAATCCTCCAGCTGGCCACTGTCAATAATCCCATCGATATCGGTCTTTGCAAAGCGGCTTCGCATTTCCTTAATAAGCCCTTCTCCTGCCAGCCCTTTTATATACACCATGGCCACCTGGGTCCGGCTCAGGCTTCCTACAGTAAACTTTTCCGCCCACAGCTGGGGAATGGGAAGACGGCGTCGAATCAAGGACATGTTATCATGAATGCTTTCGATAAAAGATTCCCGGGGTCCCCTGATGGTTACTTCAGCATCAGATTCTTCAATATCCCTGGTTTTCCAGCCCTGGGTATCTACTGTCAAAGATGTCTCCAGGCCATCAATGATCAGGGCCGTATCTCCCCTAAGTACCCTGTCAAAAAGCTCCTCCAGTTCTTCAACCTCTTCTACCATAGTTGAAGTTATCACTTTTTCTTTAATATACTTGATAAAAGGGAATCCAGAAGGTATTATTTCTCCCGAAGAAACCGTATTTATTACCAGAACCTTTATTAGTTCCTCCACGGAAGCAGTATCCACCATACCTTCAATAAAAACAACCGCAGCCTTTACATTAACCCGGCCTATTTGAAGTTCCCGCACCTGTAGACCCAGGCTGTTCCCGTAGTATTCTCGCACCAGGGAGAGGTTATCCTGGAGCTTTGGTTTCAACTTTTCCTTTTGGGTAAGTTCCCTTAACTGAGAAATATCAAGTTTATCCATGTTAATTTTCTTCTTTTTGCGGGGAAACAAGCGGGAAACAAACCTTATAAAACTCACGGCCCCTTCCTCCCACCAGCGCTTAAAATGCATTTTTTCATTATATTAGTATAACTAAAACAACTATTCCTATGCAGGGAGGAGAAGGAGGAAAGGTAAATAAAAAGAAGAAGTGAAAAATTCGTACATTAAATAAGGCAGGGTGTAAACTTCTTCCCTGCCCCCCCTCTTTTAGTTTCTCAAGCTCTGCACCGGTGCAGGTATTCTACCTCCCCGGCGAACAAACTGATTAGAAGAAAAAGGATTAACCTTTATCACCGGTGCCCTTCCCAGGAGCACCCCGTATTCCACGTAATCCCCTACCTTTTTATTGGGCACGGGTATAATCCTCACGGCGGTGGTTTTTTGATTTGCCACCCCAATGGCTGCTTCATCGGCAATAATGGCAGATATAGTCTCGGCGGAAGTATCTCCCGGCACGGCAATCATGTCCAGGCCTACGGAACAGACACAGGTCATGGCCTCCAGCTTATCCATGGAGAGGGCTCCATCTTCCACCGCCCGGACCATACCCATATCCTCGCTTACGGGAATAAAAGCTCCGGAAAGGCCTCCCACGTAGGAGGACGCCATGGCTCCTCCTTTTTTCACGGCATCGTTTAAAAGAGCCAGGGCCGCCGTAGTTCCGTGGGTGCCACACCTTTCCAGTCCCATGGCTTCCAGGATATCTGCCACGCTGTCCCCTACCGCCGGCGTGGGGGCCAGGGAAATATCCACAATACCAAAGGGAGCTCCCAGGCGGCTGGCGGCCCGGCGGCCCACCAGTTCCCCCATGCGGGTAATCTTAAAGGCTGTTTTCTTGATGGTTTCCGCCAGGGTACCAAAATCCTCCCCTTCTACCCTTTTTACGGCACTTTTAACTACTCCCGGACCACTGACCCCTACGTTAATTACACATTCAGGCTCTCCAATTCCATGGAATGCCCCCGCCATAAAGGGATTATCTTCGGGAACATTGGCAAAAACCACCAGCTTGGTGCAGCCCAGGCCCTCCTGGTCGGCGGTTAACCGGGCCGTTTCCTTAATCACCTGGCCCATCTGGCAAACGGCATCCATGTTAATGCCCGCCCGAGTGGTTGCCACATTTACCGAAGAACAAACCCTTTCGGTAGAAGCCAGGGCCCGGGGGATAGCCTGGATTAGTTTTTGATCCCCCCTGGTAAATCCTTTATGGACCAGGGCAGAAAACCCTCCAATATAGTTTACTCCCACTTCCCGGGCAGCCATGTCCAGGGCCCGGGCAAAGGGAAGATAGCTGTCTGCCTGGCTGGCTTCCGCTATCAAAGCCAGGGGAGTCACAGATATCCGCTTGTTAACTATGGGAATACCATATTCCCTGGCTATATCTTCCCCCCCTTCCACCAGGCCTCCCGCCAGGCGGGTAATTTTATCATATATATTCCGGCAGGCTACCTCCGGGTCGGGATGGCAGCAGTCCCGGATACTGATTCCCATAGTTATGGTTCTAATATCCAGGTTCTCCTCCTGGATCATTTTAATAGTTTCTAAAATCTCCTGCATACTTAGCATAACAACTTACTACTCCTTTCCCCTTTTTCCGCCTGATTGGTAAAGGGCCTTAAATCCGGTGCATAAAATTAAAAACATCTTCATGCTGGGCATCTATGCGAACACCTATCTCCCGGCCCTTTTCATGCAATAGATCCTTCATGGTAGCCATATCAACCTTGCTTCCCTCCATATCCCCTACCAGCACCATCACTAAAAACTCCTGCATTACCGTCTGGCTTATATCCAGGATATTAATACCATTGCTGGAGAGGACAGAGGTAACTCCATTAATAATACCTACCTTATCAGGGCCTATTACGCTCACAATTACTCGATTTCCTTTAGGAAGTTCTTTCATCTGGGACATAACAATTTCTCTCCTCATCCTTAATTTACTATCCTACTATTATATAACGAATTAGAAGAAAAGAAAATCTCTTAACCTTGACTCTGGCTTTTAAAATAGTTAGAATTTATAATAGGAAAGAAATAGACAGGGAGCTATTTATTTATGTCAACAATAGTAAGGAAAGTAAACCTGAGGGATATAACCTTTCTAACCTATAAATCGAAGCCTTTATTCGGCGGCTGGGCCCAATGCTGCCGAAACAACTCTACATGCCCTTTAAGTAAAGATAAGAAAATAATAATTTTTAAGTAATATACTGCCAGGCATCCTTTTATGACCCGGGCAGTATAAAAATAACCGCTTCAAAAGCGGTTTTTGTTTTAAAAACTGCTTTTAAAGGAGGAAAATTATGAAATTACTGGTAATGGTCCTTAATGAAGAAGAAAATCTTAATGATATTCTGGAAGGATTCCTGGATATAGGAATAAGGGGGGCTACTGTCATAAACTCTACGGGTATGGGAAGAATTCTTTCCCGGCATGTACCCCTTTTTGGAGGACTTAGCTATCTCTTTGAAGGAGAAAGAACCTCCAACGTGCTTGCCTTTTCTATTATTGAGGATGACAGCAAGGTTAAGAATGCCATTGAAGTCATTAAAGAGGTCCAGGGGGACATGTGTAAGCCGGGGACCGGTATTGCCTTTACCCTGGAGGTGGATGAGGTTATAGGCCTGGCAGGAAAACTTTGCGACGAAGACAATTCCGAGTAAATCAAGGGTGTAATTACTTTCCAGAAGGGAGCGTCATCATTGACTATCTATCAACAACCTCTGGGTATAGCTGTAATACTTCTGCTAGGGCTCCTGGGAGGGCGCGTAGCTCGAATGCTAAAAATGCCCATGGTAGTCGGGTATGTTTTAACTGGGCTGCTCCTGAGTCCCTCCGTATTACATGTTATTCCGGAAGCCCTGAACGAAGAATTAGAAATTATAAAAATACTGGGGTTGGGCATGATCGCCCTGATGATTGGCGGTGAACTGCAGCTAAACAAGCTCAAAAGAATTGCCAAAGATGTTGTCTGGATTACGGTGGTCCAGATAGTAGGAGCTAGCCTGGTAGTCTTCATGGTCATGTATTATGTCTTAAACCTGTCCCTTCCTATCTCCCTCCTTCTGGGTGCCATGGCCACCGCCACGGCTCCTGCCTCACCCGTTGCCGTGATCAGGGAATACGGCGCCAAGGGAAAATTTACCAGCACTCTCCTGGGAGTGGTCGCCCTGGACGATGCCCTGTGCATCACCTTTTTCGGTATTATAGCTGCCATCGTTAGCGTACTTCTCCAGAATTCAGGAGTGGGTATAGACATAGCCTTAACACCGTTGATAGAAATTTCCGGATCTTTCTTAGTAGGTATTATTACTGCTTTAATATCAATCCCTGTTTTTCGCAAACTGGATAACCGGCACCAGTCCCTGGTAGTTTTAGTGGGCCTTGCTTTACTGAACAGTGGGATTGCCTATCATTTTCACCTCTCTCCCCTTCTGGTTAACATGGTGAGCGGATTCGTTATCACTAACCTATTAACTGAAACCTACGTCTTCCATTACTTCGAAGATGTAGAACTGCCTGTATATGTTATATTTTTCACCCTGGCTGGAGCCAGCCTCCACCTGGATGTCCTCTTTGAAAACTGGGTTCCTGCTGCCGTTTACATAGTAGCCCGGGGCTTTGGCAAGGTGGGAGGTGCCTTCCTGGGAGCCCGTCTGGCCAATGCCGATGAAGTTATTCAAAAATACCTGGGCTTTGCCATGTTCTCCAAGGCAGGGGTCACCATCGGCCTCCTCATGATAGTGCAGGGAAGGTTTCCTGAAATTGCTGCTGTTATTACCGCCATTGAACTGGCCGCCGTAACCGTTTGTGAAATCTGCGGCCCCATGGGAACCCGTTTTGCTCTGATCTCATCGGGAGAAACCACCGTAGAAACATGATAAAATTAAATAAACCATAGAAGTGTAACAAATAAGACAGGGAGTTTTTCTGCCCCCTATCCTGATGGTTTTCATTTCTTTTGCCGGTTAAATTATTTATACTCGGGTTCCTGACCCTGTACGTACTGCTGCCTTTTTTCCAGGGTATTCACCGCATTATCCAGGGTTTGGGCCAGTTCTTCAAAGGTCTTTTTGGCCTCCTGGTCCTGGGTTTCCAGGGCAAAGGACTTCATGGTGGCCGCTGCACTTTGAACCCCGGCAATACACTGTTTAAGTTGACTACCTACTGTCATTTTTTCACCTCCCACCAGGATTAATAACTTTTAATAAGTATTTACAAAAAATAGACTGCTTTTTACCCCTTGGGTTTAAATATTAGCGCCGCCATAAAGGAAAATATAAGGGCGGCAGAAATACCGGCGCTGGTAACCTCAAAAATCCCCGTCAGAATCCCAATCAACCCTGTCCTTTCCGATTCCGTTATGGCCCCCTGAACCAAGGCATTCCCGAAGCTGCTTATGGGAACGGAGGCCCCTGCCCCGGCAAACTTTATTAAAGGTTCGTAAAGGCCCAGGCCTCCCAAAACAGCTCCCGCCACCACCAGGGACACGGTGGTATGGGCCGGGGTCAACCGGAGAAGGTCCATCAACAGCTGCCCGATCAAGCAAATCCCTCCACCCACTAAAAAGGCCAGTATGAATTTTTCCATGATTATGGTATCTCCTTATCCATCTATTTTATCTACTTTAATAAGCTTCAACCTGCCTGATTTTTCTTATTTTATATTTCAATAGAAACGGCATAAGCAATACAGGGGATACTTTCCTTTTGCTGGTAGGAAAGGGGAGAAAGAAGTGCCCCTGTGGCCACGGCCAGTATTTTTTTGAGCTCTCCCCTCTTCATCCGGTTAATCAGGTGGCCAAAGGTAACCACCGCAGAACATGCGCACCCGCTGGCCCCGGCATGGACAGGCTGGGTTTTATCATAGATTAGCAGGCCGCAGTCCATAAACCTCTCCTTGGGGAAGGGAAGTTTTTTTTCCTCTATAAGGTCCTTAGCTATTTCATGACCTACCCGCCCCAGGTCTCCCGTGGCTATCAGGTCATAGGAAAAAAGGTCAACCTCCAGGTCCCGGGCATGGGCCTTAAGGGTGTCCACTGCTGCCGGGGCCATAGCCGCTCCCATGTTGAAAGGATCCGAAAGACCCATATCCACAACCCTTCCAATGGTTGCTGAAGTAACCCGGGGGCCTTCTTCCCCGGCCCCCAAAAGGGCAGCACCTGCCCCTGTTACCGTCCACTGGGCGGTGGGAGGCTTCTGGGCCCCGTATTCAGTAGGGTACCGGAACTGCTTTTCCGCAGATCCGTTGTGGCTGGAAGTAGAAGCCAGGGCCATCCTGGCGGCCCCGCTGTCAACCAGCTGGGCGGCTAAAGCCAGGGACTCCATGGCAGTGGAGCAGGCCCCAAAGAGGCCCAGGTAGGGAATACCCAGGGTGCGGGCGGCAAAACTGCTGGAAATTATCTGGTTCATTAAATCTCCACTCAGGTGAAAATTTACATCTGCCCCTTTCTGGCCTGCCTTTTCCACTGCCTTTTCACAGGCCTCTTCCAGCATCTTCCTTTCCGCCTTCTCAAAGCTTTCCTGGCCCAACCACATATCATCATGGAGAATATCAAAATCTTCCGCCAGAGGGCCCTGGGCTTCAAAGGGCCCCCCTACCGTTCCACAGGCCAATACTGCCGGCCGGGAATTAAATACCCAGGACTGGTGCCCCTTTAACATGTCACATCCCACCCAGTTCCAGAATAATAAACCTTATAATGGCTACTACAAAAGCTGAAAACACTCCATAGGTAATGACGGGGCCTGCTATTTTAAACATGTTGCCCCCCACCCCCAGGACAAAACCTTCACTCCGGTGCTCTATAGCTGAAGAGGCCATGGTGTTAGCAAATCCGGTAACGGGGACGATGGTTCCCCCACCGGCATACTGGGCCAGGTGGTCATAAAGGCCCAGCCCTGTCATGAGGACGGCTAGAATAACCAGGGAGGAGACCGTGGGGTTGCTGGCGCTAACTTCGGTAAAATTAAAATAGGTGGTATAAATAAACTGAAAAAACTGGCCCAGGACACATATCAGACCTCCTACCACAAATGCCCGGATACTGTTAAGGAGAACGGGCCGCTGGGGCTCCCTGGCCTGGGCAATAAGCTGGTATTTTTGCTGTTCGGGGCTTAAATACTTATTCTTTTTACTGGACATTTTTCTTCCTCCCTCAACGGAGCAGGTAAGGCTCCAGTTTTTCCATCAGTTCTTTTAACCGGGCTGCATTGTTTTCATAAATCTCCTTAGCCTCCTGGTCCCCGGTTTCCTGGAAAAAGCTTTCCATTTCCGCCTGGGCCCTTTCCAGGTTTCCATAGAGAGCTTCCTTAACCCGGGGCTGGGGAAGCTGTATGGAGTCGTCGAAAAGATCCAAATATAGCTCTCCCTGGCCATCTACCTGGCCAATGAAGACATTATCCAGGGTTACTCCCGCCTTTTCCAGCTGTTCATTAAGCCAGTTGCTGTTAAAGCCAGCTTCTGCCAGAGGGTCATTAAGGACATTACCGTCTAAGATCACCGTCTGGGGTTCCCTCCGGGGAGATACCTGACGGCCCAGGTCATAGGAAGTAAGGGGGGTCTTTTCCGACTTCAACATGACATTTATATCTCCCGTGGACTCCATAACGGCAAACTCCACGTCCCCCAGATTAAAAACCTCCTTGCGGCGCAGTTCCCGTAAAAGCTCCTCTCCCGTCAGCCTTAAATCCTTCAGGTTTTCCTCCATGACCTTACCCTGGACCACCAGGACCGTTTCTTTACCCTGGACCAGGTCATGTATCGCCTTGCTCCTCAAGGATAAATAATCCAGGAGGAGGGAAAGGAGAATAAAAACACCCAGGGCCGTCAGCCCGAAGAAAAAGTTTTCTATGATATTTACAGCAGTAAGGGAAGTTATTACGGCAATTACCGTGTAATTAACAAACTGGAAGGGAGTCAGCCGGGTGGGATTTCTTTTTCCCATGATTCTCATCAAAACCAAAACCAGGAAAAACAATACCCCCGACCTTAATAAAATTTCAAACCACAAAGGCATCCTTTACTCCTCCTTAGAATTGCTCCAGGACCTAATTTCCTTCATACTGGGGTTCTTGAAGTTCCATTTCTTTTAACCTCTTTTCCAGGTCATCTATTACCTGGCCTGTAGTTTCCAGGGCCTCCTGAAATACCTTCTGGCCTTCTTCCTCCCGGGTCTGGGTAGAATAAATTCTTAAAGTACCCCGGGCATTTTTCAAACTGGAAAGGGTTTGTTTTAATTTGGAAGCCGTCGTCACTTTTTCATCACCTGCCTGACTTATATCCCTTTTTTATTATCCTTTTATGGAGAAATTTTATTCAAAAAATAATTAAAAAGCATTCCTGTAATGAATGATGTGTAACGGATTTAACATTTTAACAGATTAATGGTTGTGTTTCATATGTTATAATTGAAGATAAAGGATGAAAAGGAGTGAAATCATGGGGAAAAAAGTGGTCATTGTGGGAGGCAACGGGGCCGGCCTCAGCGCCGGGAGCCAGATAAAGCGCCTTAAGCCCGACTACCAGGTGGTGGTCCTGGAAAAGGGGAAATATGTATCCTACGGGCCCTGCGGCATACCCTATTATCTCGGGGGTATAATAAGAAACTTCAACCGCCTTTTTAGCCTGACACCGGAAAAAATTAAAGAAAGAAACATGGACCTGCGTCTTTTCCATGAGGTGGTAGGAGTAAATCCCGAGGGTAAAAAGGTAACCGTAAAGACCGAGGAGGAAATCTGGGAAGAATCCTTTGATTACCTGGTTATCGCCTCTGGGGCCAACCCGACCCTGGCAGGCATGGAGGTGGAAGGGGCCAAAAGGATTTTCCTTTTAAGGGACCTGATAGATATGCAAGCTATATCCCGGTTAATTGAAAAGGAAAACCCCCGGAAGTGTGGTGTTCTGGGGGCAGGTTATATAGCTGTAGAGATGCTGGAAGCTTTTAAAAGCCGGGGACTGGAAACCCATTTGGTACATAGAAGAAATAGCCTGTCCAAAACTTTTGAAAAGGAAACCTCTGACCTTATCATGGATAAAATGGATAAGGAAGGAATAGTCCTTAACCTGGATACCAACGTTAAAGAACTGGTAGAGGAAAAGAATGGGGTTACCGTAAAGACGGATAAGGGGGACCTGGAATTTGACTTTATCCTCCTGGCCTTTGGGATTGAACCCAATACAGGCTTTTTAAAAGATTCCTCCCTGGAATTGGGGGTAAAAAATTCCCTGGTGGTAAATAAAAAAATGCAGACCAATTATGACTATATTTACGCCGCCGGAGACTGCGCCCAGACTACCAACCTCATAACCGGAAATCCCGATTACGTGGCCCTGGCCCCCAAAGCCAATAAAGAAGGTTTAACGGCGGGTCAAAACATTTGTGGACAACCTGAAGAATTCCCCGGAGTCATTGGAACAGCCATAACCCGATCCTTCGACCTGGGAGTAAGCAGGACAGGCCTTTCCCTGGAGGAAGCCCAAAAGCTTTTTCCCCAGGCCATAAAATACACCCTTACCACTCCTACCAAATCCCACTACTTTCCCGGGGCAGGGGACCTTCACTCTATAATAATAGTTAACAAGGAAGACCAGAGGATACTGGGGGCTCAACTGGTGGGTCCCCTGGATGCAGTGAAAAGAATTGACCTTTATAGTACTATTATCACCAGCGGAATGAACCTTTCCCAGGCCTTTGACCTGGACTTTTCCTACGGTCCCCCCTTCTCCACCCTTTACGACCCGGTAACAACCGCCATGAGGGTAGGAAAAAAGATGGTTGAATAAAAAAAAGAAGGAGCAGGGGATAAAAAGTCCCTTACTCCTTCTTTTTTTTATGCCATTTCTTTAAGATTTTCTCCCGAGAAAACAGGACATACTCCTTTTCCGGGGAAAATATTTCCAGGGTAACAGTTCCATCATAAAATTCTTTTAACTTATTTACCAGCTCTGGCCATCTTATTATGCCTGCCTCGACAGGAAGGTGCAGGTCCCTGGTCCCGTCATTATCATGAAGGTGTATGTG
>SKLX01000088.1 GCA_007121375.1 Bacillota bacterium
CCCATAATTGAATCCTGAAGCTGCTGAATCAGTTCACCGTACGTGGCAGGAATCGAAACAGAAATAAACAGGACTTTGAGCCCTAGCAGCAGGCCAAAAAACATCAGCCAGCCCCGTTTATCCTGTATAAAAACACGGTAAAAAGGATAAAGGAGAAGTGCCAGTATTCCGCCGCGAAGAATTTGACCACCTAATATTAAGAAAGGCATGAAAATGTTCTCCAGGTCTCTCCAAAGCTGGAAGTACTCCATTGTTTCTAAAGCTTCCTGGTATCCAGAAATTTCATAAAAAATAATCCCTACAATCATGTAGATAATAACGTGGATCAGAGTAAAACGACCTATATACCCTCTTATTGTTTTTGCGTCCCTTTTTTCTTGGGGGTAGACTTCAACATGTCCAGATATATCCCTTTTCGTTAAACCCGCACTCAATCTCTCCCAGGCAAGGAACAGTAGGGCAAAAATCAACATTTGGACAGCTCCTGCTCCCAGCACCAGGGCATGTTCCAAAAAAGTAATTTCTGTATATAACATACCCTCAATGGCCCCAGGCCTGGGTTCCAGGGAGCCCAGTATAGCCACACCCCACAGGGCTGCAAAGAGGTTCCTCCAGCCCCGTTTATCTTTTACAATAATATCATAAAAGGGATACAAAACCAGGGCTACTATCAACCCGACAATTATTTGAGCCAGTATCCCTCTTAAATCAACATTGTAAGGTTGAAAAAAGTCCAGGGCTACCCTCCTTGGGGCAGGAAGAGCATTTTGTAAACTTACAAAAGCTACGCCCACCAAGGTATACACAATCCCATAAACAATGGTTAAACGAGCCAAGAACCCCCAAATTTTACTTTTTTTCATTTTTCATTGCCCCCGTTTTAATTACTTTGTCAAACTAATATTTTCACCCCTTCAGCTACTTGTTTTCATTACCGTTTCCTTCCTTTTGAATCCCCCAGAGATAAAAGGCCTCCCCTGCATTCATAAGGAGTTGCAGTATTTTTTCATCTGAATAAGATCCCAAAGCACCAGAGTTGACCAGCATGGCCAGGCCATGAGTAAATATCCAGGTATACTGAACCAGGGCTTCCTGGCCGGAAGATTTTAATTCCCAAAAGGCTTTTACTTCTTCGCTATTCTCGCTAAACTCCCTATAAAATTTATCTTTCATACCCGCCACATCCTCCAGATCTACCTGGTCCGGCTTTTCCATGTAAAGAAAGCGAAACAGGTTTTTTTCATCCCTGGCAAAAACCACGTACCCAAAAGCCAGATTCAAAAGCACATGTTCAGTATAGCGGTGCTGCTGGAATTCTTTGAGGAGTTCTCGGGCTTTTTGACGCAGGGCTTTTTCAAGCTCATCGACAGAGTTCACGTGAGAATATATGGGCATGGTGGAGCATCCGATTTTATTGGCGATAGCCCGCGTTGTCACCCCCATCCATCCTTTCTCACGGATCAAGTCAAATGCGGCATCGATTATTTGTGAATAGGAATACACACTCGGTTGATTCAATGGTCTCTACCTCCTATATAACTAATGTTATATTATATATCAATTGTTATTCTATATATCATTTGTTATTTTGTCAAGGATTTTTTTAAACTTACGGGAGATTAGTTCTGTAAAATTAATGAGGTTTTCAGGGGATTCTTCTTTCTTCCTTCCCAGACGTACTCCATGTTCCGCAATCCAGTTGCGTAAGACCAGATCTTGTTATATTAAAAACCTTTAAAAATACGCTATAATAAAGGGATTCAAGTACTGTTTCGCCTGCCCCATAAAATAATGATAATCGAGTAGGGGGTAGCTGATTAATTCAGCTACCGACCTCTCCCACCACCGTGCGTACCGTCGGTACACGGCGGTTCTTTAGTTTACACATACTTTCAGATAATAGCTGGTCAAGGACATAAATCCGAGACTGGCTATTATTTTATCATTAAGGCTTCGATTCAGGATTGGGCTATTGGAGGTCCTCCAGTAGCCTTTCCTGGTGTTCGCAAATTCCCACGCTTTGCTCTCCTTGATTCCAAGGCGTTTCAGCATGCTGAATCTCGTTTTGATTTTCTTCCATTGTTTCCAGTAGACCATCCGAACTCTCCTTCTCAGCCATTCATCCATTTCTTTCAGCAGGCCCTTCATATCCGCCAGGGCAAAATAGTTTACCCATCCTCTGATAAACTGCGTCAGTTTATGGGCCCGGTATTCGTTTCCCCAGCTGTTGCTTCTCGATGTAAGCTTTTTACATTATCATGCAATCATCACCATAGCGGGCGAATCTGTGCCCTCTACGGGTTAGCTCTTTGTCGAGTTCGTTTAGCATGATGTTACTGAGAAGTGGACTCAAAGGTCCTCCTTGAGGTACGCCGATATCTGTGAGAAACAATACTAGGCTGCCTGTTATAAAAACTATTCTAAATTAGTACATACCCTCATACATTACTTAAAAAATATTGATTTAATGAAACTTACTATTTTTCTTGCATATTTTTGTGTACTGCAAAGGAGGTTATATTAGTGAGGGTAGGAATTCTAACGATGTTTAATGGTATTAGTTATACATATTCTCTAGTTAATGTTGTAGCAGAACACTTGGAAATGTTGCTGAATGCAGGGGTGAAAACTAAACTCATTGTTTCAGAGGATTGTAATGATAATGAAAGAACAGGCATTTATGCCGATGTGCGCTTAGAGTGGGTAAAGGTTACTAATAGATTAAATGGACAGCAAATACATTGGCAAGATTACTCGGAACCCGAGGGTCAGGTCCATGATACTTTTTTCGACGAAGCAGAAGTCATTGCCAGGGATTTAGAGGATAAATTATCCGATGTGGATATTTGTATAATGCATGATATTCACTATCAAGGCTGGCATTTAGTTCATAATGTGGCCCTTAGAAAAGCTCAAGAAAAATTGCCGAAAATAAAGTTTATAGCAATGACCCACTCCGCCCCCGTTAATAGGCCTCCAAATCCCAAGTGGCCTTTTTCTTGCCGTTATACCCCTATGCCTAACACAACGTATATCTATCCCACTCAGTCCGGCATAGCCGCCCTTGCCAAACAATACAATGTCCCGGAAGGTAAATGTCGTGTTGTCCACAACAGTTTAGATATAATGTCCTCTATGAGCAGTGAGCTTAAATCTTTTCATGACCAAGTGAATTTGATTAGCCCGGATATTCTTATCATTTATCCCGGCAGATTTAGTACCGGAAAACGATTTGAAAAAGTTGCTTCTTTAGCCGGTGCTATTAAAACACAGACAGAGTTAAAGGTTAAAGTGGTATTTTGTGATTTCCCTGCCATGGATACAGAAACTAAAGAATATAAGGCATTTATTAAAAAAGCAGGCTATTTGTCAGGTTTACGGGAAGGAGATATCTCTTTTACAAGTGATTTAGGCTTTCCTCAGGGCTTTCCACGGGATAGTGTTTTTGAACTTTTTACGCTATCTAACCTATTTATATGTCCTTCTTACTCTGAGTCTTTTGGCTTGACAGTTCTTGAAGCTGCCAGTAGAGCTAATTTTTTAGTTTTAAACGAAGCTGTTCCAGCCCTGGAAGAACTGGGCAAGCAGCTTAAAGCTTATTTTATGAGATGGGATGCCCGTAATTTTGGCTATGATACCAAGGAAACATACAGACCAAGCGAACAATCTTATTTGGAAGAACATGCTTTAAAAATAGTAAACCTTATGCGTGATAATCCTGTAATCTACGCAAAAACCCTGGCCAGGAAAAAATATAGCCCTCAATGGGTTTGGTATAACCAATTGGAGCCTTTGCTGGGGGAGTAAAATAACTATTATAAAAAAAAGAAGCTCTCTTGCCAAAAAAAACAAGAGAACTTTAGAGTTATCAATTGGTTTATGGGATTTCAGGGGCAATAAACTCTTCCGACTCACCGGGTTCTAAGATGGGAATCGACCCTATGAACCCTAGGACACTATCGGTTACTGTAATATTAGTGATCGGTACATTTCCCTTGTTAGTAACAATAAATTGGTAGTGAGCCGTCATTCCCGGTGGTAGTGTAGGCCCTGGCGGTGTTGGAGCTACTACAAAGGTTTCTCCACCATTAACAGATACGAGCTTTTCTAAATCGATAGCAGGCTCTGCTACTACTTGTGGGCATAGTGAACAACGGATAAACCTAACATCTTGTAATTCTACAAAGGGGCTAATAAACTGCCCACAGCCTTGCGCATTACTAATGGATATTTCAGTATAATTATCTTGTTGAGCGCGATCTACGAAAGATGTTGTTGGAAAGGTAGTAAGATATACCGCTGGATCTGTTGGAGGTCCATAGTTAATATCCGTATTAGCATCACCAATGGTATTAAGATCCCAAAAGCCAACTCCGTTTATCACTAAATTATTTGCATCAAATACTTGGTCTGAGCTCCCGCTAAAGCTTGTAAACTCTTCTTCTGGATGAGCCTTTACAAATATTACACTTAAATCCTCAGGGCATACCAGCCCTTCACCAATCATAATCGAGGAGTTGCTCATATTCATATTGGCTTCTCCCCGAATACGGAAAACAACTAATTTTCCTTCCTCCGTTGGGTCACTGTTCTGTCATTTTTCAAATTGTACCAGCCAGTTTTTTCAAATTAAATCAGCATCTTCTCCCGTCTTAATTTGATTAAATTTCAAATAATTTACTAACACCTACAAAACATTTTCACATAATCACACTATTCCAGGTTTTTTTAAAAGATACGAGATACTGTGGAACGCATCAAGATCCGCTGGTTTAAAGGCTGGGTAGAAATTACATTAAGCCTTTCCTGGAGAGAAGGAAGACCAGACATTATCAAAACAAAAGGGTTCAAGGAATCCATATTAAAATTGAATAATAGACCCATATCAGTAAACATCTTGGCCGGTGCGATATGCATCTCATCCAGGATGAAAACGGGGGTGATCCTCTTATCCTTAAAAAGGGAAAGGACCCTCCTTTGAAATTGCTCAAAGAGATCTACTTTTCTAAACCGGGGTTCTTCCCCTAATCCTTTCACCAATCCCCGGTAAAAGTCTGTTACTGTACCCGTAGAAAGGGGGAAGTAGATTACCCTGTAAAGAGCCGAATTAAGACTTGAAGAAAAGGTTCTCAATACATAGGTCTTGCCAGCCCCCGGCTCTCCCAGAAGAATTCCCATACCCCGGCTTTTTTGCAGGTACTCCAGGCGGGCTTTAGCCTCTTTAAAACTTTGGGAAACAAAGAAGTTACCGTTATTCTCCTTGGAAAAGGGGTCACCCGAAAGGGAATAAAAAGCTTTATACATTCTCATCACCCTCTAGCCGGGAGAAGGAAATGTGGCTCTTATCCCGCTTTACCCTGGCATTATCAGCCATGTTAACAGGCCTGGCTAAAGCTACTTCCTTGTTTTCATGGAAAACATAAACTTCCCTCAGCTCTTCATCGAAGCGAAGTTCCACCTTCTGCCCGATGAACTGGGGAGGTACTTCAAAAAGACGGGTCATCAAAGATACGGTACCGTCGTGGCGGACCTTGCGGTGATCCCTCTTAAGGAAAATTGGCTTTAAAGCCGCTGGATCTTCCACCATTTTTAGCTGGCTAACCTGGGACAGGTACTTATCCAGGGGAGTCATGCCCAGGGCGGAGTGTTCCTTGCGGTGGTACTCCTTTTCCAACCATTCGTGAAAATACTTGTTCAGCCCTTCCAGGTCTTCAATTTCTGTATGTCTAAATAGGGGCAAAAAACGAGACTTTACGTTTCCAAAAAACCTCTCAATTTTACCCTTGCTAGCCGCATCGAAGGGCTGGGTATGGACTACTGTAATACCTAAAGATGCACAGGCCAGGCGAAACTGTTCTGACCTGAA
>SKLX01000193.1 GCA_007121375.1 Bacillota bacterium
AAATTTAAAGGAAGGGAAAGGAAGAAAAATATGAAGAAATTAAAACTGGGGCTGCCCGCGGGGAGCCTGCAAAAAACCACCATAGAAATGTTTAAAAAGGCAGGGTTTAACATTAATGTGGGTGACAGATCCTACTTTCCCTCAATTGATGATGAAGAAGTTGAGTGTACATTGATCAGGGCCCAGGAAATACCTAAGTATGTCCAGGAAGGGGTCCTTGATATGGGGTTAACGGGTAAGGACTGGATTGTAGAAACAAAGTCAGAAGTAGTGGAAGCGGCGGAGCTGGTTTATTCCAAGCAGGGGATGAAACCCATTAAGCTGGTCCTGGCTGTGCCCAATGATTCCCCCGTTAAAGAAGTAAAGGACCTGGAAGGCAAAAAGATTGCCACAGAATTGGTGGAAGCAACCCGTGACTACCTGAAGAGCCATAATGTGGATGCCCGGGTTGAGTTTTCCTGGGGAGCCACGGAAGTAAAACCTCCAAAGCTGGCGGATGCCATAGCGGAGCTTACGGAAACAGGCAGGTCTTTAAGGGCCAATAATTTGAGAATTTTAGATGTGATCATGGAATCTACTACCCGGGTTGCTGTCAATAAAGACAGCTGGGAAGACCCCTGGAAGAGGAAGAAAATTGAGAACATGATTACTTTGTTAAAGGGTGCCCTCCTGGCAGAGGAAAAGGTAGGATTAAAGATGAATGTTAGTAAGGAAAACCTGGATAAGGTTTTAAACCTCCTTCCTGCTCTCAGAAAGCCCACTATTTCCCACCTCCACCAAAGTGATTGGGTTGCTATTGAAACGGTTATAGATGAGAAAAAAGTAAGAGAGCTGGTCCACAAACTAAAAGAGGTCGGCGCCGAAGGCATAATAGAATACTCCCTTAACAAGATTATTCCTTAAAAAGACGCGGTTTGCGTCTTTTTTTTTATAAAAAATTAAAGATTAATCTTTTAAGGTCGATAATAATAAAAGTTACTTTATTACTTTTGGTTAATAAAGCCTTCTATTAAGGTTGGAGGGGGAGAGATATCTATTGAAAAACTTGGGAGATCATATCATTAAAATGAGGTATGTAAAGGGTTTGAGCCAGAGGAAGCTGGCCAGTAAAGCAGGAATTTCCAATTCTACTGTCCACCGGATAGAAAAGGGGATAATAAAAAATGTTAAACCCCAGGTTTTGAGAAAAATCGCTGAGGCTTTAAACATTTCTTACCAGGAGCTCCTTTTTTATGCCGGCTATCTTAATGAAATTGAAGTAAATGGGGTTTCAGTTAAAGAACTTAATCATTAGGTATGTGTATTAGGGGCTTTTGACCTCATCAGGGTAAGGAAGATACCCCTGGATATTATCCTTGAAAGTTCCATTACCAGGGATAAGGGAGTGCTTTGCAGCACCTGGGGTTCCATGAAGCCTTTAACATTTACAATAGCGGTAATATGGACGTCTCCCACCGCTGGAAGCACTTTGCTCACACTTTCTCCCGGTTTAATAGAACCGGGAGATAATTTTATGTAACCGATATATTCCTTATTGCCCAGGGCGGCATCCACAGCCAGGATAAAGGGTTTTTTATGGGTTGAATTTATTTGTTCCAGGGTGCTTTTAAGGTTTAAGGCGTGAACGGGGTTTTCCAGGGTGCCGTAAATTTCTATACCTTTGGGATTAAGTTTGTTTAAATAGCTTCCCACCAGGGGACCTAAAGCATCTCCTGTAGCCCGGTCGGTGCCTATACATAATAATACTAATGTTTTTTTGTTATTTTCTAAAAGGGCGCTTAACTCCCGGGCAAGCTTAATAGAGGAAAGGGGAGTGCCTTTATGGAAAAAAAGTTGCTTATTATTTTCACCCGAATTTGAACTTTCAGTAAAGGGAGTTTCCATGGCTGTACCTTCCCCACTTTTATTAAGGTATTTTTATTATAAACCAGAATTTCCTTGGTAACAATATTAACTTCCTGAAAAAGGTATTAAAAAAGTATTATTCCTGGAGAGGATATAAAAATGTCCCCCAAGAAATGGGCCTTGGGGGACATGGGAAAATATATCACCTTTTTATTAATTTAAAGGAAGGAATTATTCATTATTAGTACCGTAGAAGGGCACCTATATTTCCTGCTTCCTTAAACTTTTCACTGGTATGAAATACTACCTCTATTAAGGCCCCCTGGTTTAAGGCCTGTTGAACCATAAGGTCTATGAAATGGTCGATCTTTTCAATATCTCCCTGGCAATAAGGGCATTTATCTTGTTTGGAAGTAAAAATGCTTTCACAGGACTGGCATTTATAACCCCACTTTTTTAATCCCGACTTAAGGGCTAATTTCTGGATATTTCCCCGGGCGATATTGGACATAACGTCATCCAGGCCCAGGGCAGCCCGGTCCCCTTTATGGGCTCGAGAAATAATTTCATTAACCAGCTCTTCTTCCTTTTCCCTTTCCACTTCCTTCATAATTTCCAGGGTCTGTTTCCTTATTTCATTTATTTCTGTATTCATATCCGCCTTGAAAGTTCCCACTACTTTTTCTTGAATATGCTGGGGAAGCATTTCTTTAAACCGGGAAGCTGCGTCCACAGGACCGCCAATGCAGATACGTCCAATGTATTCCCGGGAAAGAAGGACGTCGTTTAGAATGTTAACCACATCTTTCAAATGTAAATTCACATGCTTTTCGATGTGGCGGTCCCAGCGGGATTGGCTTAACCCGGCCCATCCCCCTTTTTTATGCTGCCCGGGGATGTCCGGGTTGAAATGCTCCGTGTACTCTTCGATTTCTCCCAGGTGTACCAGGAAAACCCTGGCCGATTCCCTATCCACCAGGACTACCCCGTAGCGCTGGTAATTATCCAAAAGATCTGCCAGGGGCTTAAGATAGGGTCGGCGGTTAATAATTATCTGGTCATTTAAAACCACGGATAAATGAAACTCTCTCCAAAAATCTATATCCTGGGAAGTAAAAAGGGCCAGGCTTTTTCTAAATTTGGTTTTATTTAAGGCCATGTATTCGGTGATTCTTTCAATTTCAGGAGCAATTATTTTTTGTTCCTTCTGGTCATATTTTTGTAACTCTTCCCGGGCCATATTTTTAAATGCCGCCACATACTCATCCTTGAGATGGGTGGCCGGGTCTACAGTTAAATAGACACTGACTATATAACTGTCTTCAGTAGAGTAACTGGTCATTTCTTCTAATTCCTGTCTGGTAAACATATACATCCCCTTTCTCTGGTTAATATTAATATAAAGGTGTGAACTTAATACATTCTCCGGCAAAAGCCTATTTCCTTTCGTTAAAATGTTAAGGTATATAAATAGTTTCCTTTAAAATTATAACAGAGAGTAGGTTAGTTTGTTGAAAAAATTAAAAGGTGATGTTATAATTTATCTGCAGGTACAGATAGCATATATATGTTGCCAACATATAGTTATTTATTTCTATCCAAGAGGGTGTTAATTTTTGTGTAACCATAAAAAAAATAGTAACATGGAAAACAAAAAATGTAAATGTCCCGGGTCTCGCCTGGAAAGGTTCATACAACCTTGTTTGCTGCTCCTTTTGCACGAAAGGCCTGATTCCCATGGTTACGATCTTCTGGTAGAGTTAAAGGATTTTGGTTTTGATGCCTCCCCTGACCCGGGGGTTTTATACAGAAATTTAAGGAGAATGGAGCAGGAGGGACTGGTTGCTTCCCAATGGGAAACAGGAGCAGGAGGGCCTGCCCGGAGGCTGTACCAACTTACCCCGGAAGGTGAAGAGCTGCTCCATGCCTGGTCTGAAAACATTAAAAGAAACAAGAATTATTTGGAGTACTTTTTAGATAGGTACAGATCAAATTTTTAGGGAAGGAGGTGGAATTTATGTGCTGTCAACCCGGAGGACATGGTCATGGTCATGGTCATGGTCATGGAAGGGGAGGATGCTGCTGTGGATGTGGGTGCACTCCCCCTGCCTTTAACCGTATGTTTTTAAGTAAAGAAGAGAAAAAGGACAGGTTGGAGAAATATTTAAAGGAGCTGGACACGGAGATTAAAGAAGTTGAAAAAAAGATAAAGGAACTGGAAGAATAATACCTTTAGTATTTTCAGGAAGGCAATCTATACCCCCGAGGGGGTTTTTTTTTATTTACAAATATTTATTTTTTTGTGAAGGAAAATGGTAAGGAGGTGTAGAATTTAAAAAATTAGTAATGGCACTTTATTATTAAATCTTTATTTAGATTTTAATGTTTAAAGGTCAAGGAGGTGCAAATTTTCTAGAATAAGAAAGGAGGGGAGTATTTTGAGCAAAAAGTGGATGATCATTATAGCAATAGTAATACTATTAATCATAGTTAATGTTGCTGCGCTGCAGTATACCAGCACCAATGAGTTTTGCACTTACGCCTGCCACTACATGGAGCCTTCGGGAGAATCCTGGGAGGAATCTGAGCATTATAACGTTACCAAGTGCATGGATTGTCATGCGGAACCGGGCATGATAGGTTACATTCAGGCTAAAATGGACGGAGTAAAAGAGCTTTATGTACACCTGACCCAGGACATAACCAGGGAGGACATAGAAGCCATGGAAGTCCATGTCAGCAATGAGTCCTGCTTGCAGTGCCACGGAAATATTATGGATGACCCCAATCACCAGCTCCATGAGAGAATGGATTGCGGCGATTGCCACCTGGGAATCGGCCATGGAGAAGAAGTAGACGTGATTGAATGCGGTGAGTGTCACCCGGAAATGGCTAATGACCATGATATTGATGAAGATTTAAGTGATGAAGATCTAGAGGAAGAGGAATAAAGCTCGATTATTATAATTATTTAATCTATAGCTTGGGGCAGGGAATAATTCCCTGCCTTTTTAATTTCAGGTAATACTACTTTAGTGTTACAAAAATATATCCTTTAAGGTAGCAGAAGTTTATACTTAAAGCTAATAACTTCTCCCCATTTCTTCAATATAATAGTCCTAGAAGAAAATAAATCTTTTAAAATTTTACCTGGAGGGGAAGCATATGGAAGGAATGAAGTTATGGGGCATCTTGTTATTTTTAATAGCAGCAGGCTTCCTGGCGGCCATGGTTTACTTTGGGCATTATTAAAAATGTTAAAATAATTTCAATTTTAGAAATAGAAGGAATCTAAGGCATAATGTAGAATAATTATTTTATAGGTCATTATGGAAACTAAAATAAAATTAAAAGCCTTGGAGGAAGCAATTAAAACTTTATATTCAATGAAATCCACCAATCAAGAGAAGGGGCATTAAACTATATTGCTTTTATGATTGGTTTTCTTGTTTAAGGAGGGGGAAACTTGGTAAAGGCAGAAGGCAATAATTACAGCCAAAGGAAAGAAGGCTATACCAGCAGCGCAAATAATTATTTTAATGAATTTCCCGAGTTCGACCAGAGGGTTATTACCGTTTTGCGTCTTTACCGGCTGGTTTCCCTCCTGTTAACTTCTGCCTTCTACCTTTATGAACCCATAGGGACCCAGCAGGTGGTATTTAAGCTGGGAGTAGTCTTTTTCTTGCTCCTGGCGGCTCTCATGTCCCTGCTTTTTTACAGCAAACACAGTTCCAATCCTAAAGCTGTAGGTATGCTGGCCCTGGTAGAAACCGTGGGTATAGCCATTGTTATGGCCTTTACCGGGGGCTTTGAAAGTCCCTTTATATGGTACGCCCTAAACCCCCTTATTATTTCTTCCATGCACCTTCCTTTCATTTTTACCTGGTTTTTTTTAGGGCTCCTTATGGTTTTGTCCGTAGCCGAAGAAATTTTTATTTACGGTGGAGGCTTTCTAGCCCAGGTTCTTTTACAGCACCTGGACGT
>SKLX01000152.1 GCA_007121375.1 Bacillota bacterium
AAAACTTGCCACTTATGCCTCGAAATGCATAGAAAATGAAATCCTTATGTTTCTAAGAAGAAACAATAAAGTAAAATCAGAAATATCTTTCGATGAGCCCCTTAATATAGACTGGGATGGAAATGAACTTCTTCTGTCCGATGTATTGGGAACGGATAATGACCTTATCTACAAAAGTATTGAGGCAGAAGTTGATAAAAAATTACTCCACCTGGCTATGGAAAAATTAAGCAGAAGAGAAAAAAAGATAATGGAGCTTAGATTTGGCCTGGTTAATGGCCAGGAAAAGACCCAGAAAGAAGTTGCCGATTTGCTGGGGATATCCCAGTCTTATATTTCCCGCCTGGAAAAAAGAATTATTAACAGGTTGAAAAAAGAAATTAAAAAAATGGAATAGTATAGTTTGCTCTCCCGTCTTTTCCTAATTCCTACAGTATAAATAAATTTGTTTACGGAAATACTTTTGACAAACAAAAAAACTGGGAGGGCAACATAATAGTGATGAATAAGGTAGAAATCTGCGGAGTTAACACTTCAAAACTTCCAGTCTTAAAAAATTCAGAAATGAAAAAACTCTTTAAAGATTTAAAAGATGGCGATGAAGAAGCAAGGAAGCAGCTTGCAAATGGAAACCTGAGGCTGGTCCTTAGTGTTATACAAAGGTTCAATAACAGAGGTGAATATGTTGATGATCTTTTCCAGGTGGGTTGTATTGGCCTGATGAAGGCTATTGACAACTTTGACCTGAATCAGAATGTTAAGTTTTCAACTTATGCTGTCCCCATGATAATAGGTGAAATTCGGCGTTACCTCAGGGATAACAATCCTATAAGGGTTAGCCGGTCTTTAAAAGACATAGCTTATAAAGTACTTCAGGTCAGGGATGTTATGGCTAATAAGCTGGGGAGGGAACCTTCCATCAGCGAAATTGCCGAAAAATTAAATATTGATCGGGAAGAAATAATCCTTGCCCTGGATGCTATCCAGGAGCCTGTTTCCCTTTTTGAACCTATTTATCATGATGGTGGAGATCCCATATTTGTCATGGATCAAATTACCGATGAAAAAAGCCAGGATGCTCAGTGGTTGGAAGGGATAGCTATTAAAGAAGCGATAAATAAATTAAACAAAAGAGAACAACTAATCCTGGACTTAAGGTTTTATCGGGGGAAAACCCAGATGGAGGTGGCTGAAGAAATAGGAATTTCTCAAGCTCAAGTTTCCCGACTGGAAAAAGCAGCCCTGGATCAGTTAAAAAAACACATTGATGTCAAGGGAGGCTAAAAAACCTATGGCTACTTTCAGAAAAGGAATATTTTTATTTTTTTTAAGTGTTTCCGTACTCTTTATAAGTGCATATTATATTAGTACCGACCAGGCGGTCTGGTCCTTTAATCAGCATAACCTTCACACAATTAGAATTGTGTGGCAAGAACAAGGGGATTTTTCCCAGCTGGAAGGAGAGGGGAAAGAATATCCAGGATTGCCCGCCATGAAAATATATCCCTAAAGGGTTCCAGGGAGGCTTTGATTATGTTGAAAACTTCTGATTTAAGGAGTAGAGAAGTCATTAATATGCAGGATGGCCGTCGTATGGGCCTAATCAGCGATCTGGATATAGACTTAAGAGATGGGAGAATAAGAGCTATAGTTGTACCGGGGGGCGGAAAATTCTTTGGATTCTTCGGGGGAGAAAAGGATTATGTTATTCCCTGGGATAAGATTATTAAAATCGGGGTTGATACTATCCTGGTGGAACTACCTGATTACTCCTTAAGCAAAGACAGCCTGGAAAATTACTAATTGTTCCAACCATATGTTTCCAGGTTGAAACAACTTGAAAAAGCTAGCATATTAAAAAGAAATCATTTATGAAGTGGATAAATCTGTCCAATAATTTGGGACAGGTTTTTTTTAGTTGGACAATTATCACAATATATAGTATATTCGAGTTATTCATTTAACTATATGTAGTTTTTAAGGGGGAAGGGCGGTGAAGTGTCCCTATTGTGGTTTTCAGGAGAGCAGGGTAATTGATTCCCGCTCGGCAGAGGAGGGGGCGGCTATCAGGCGGCGCAGGGAATGCACAGGGTGTGCCAGGCGCTTTACCACTTACGAAAAGGTGGACCAGGTTCCCCTGGTAGTAATAAAAACTGATGGCAGGAGGGAGTTCTTTGACCGGGATAAAATTATTAAGGGACTCCTTACAGCAGGGGTTAAAAGGGAAATACCCCTGGAGACCTTTGAAGACCTGGTTAATGATGTGGAAAGGGAATTATTAAACAGTTTTGTAAAGGAAGTTAAGGCCAGTCAGTTGGGTAAGATGGTCCTGGAAAGATTGCGGGAAATTGATGAAGTGGCTTATGTAAGGTTTGCTTCCGTTTACCGGAAGTTCAGGGGTATAGAATCATTTAAGGAGGAACTGGACACTTTTAATAAATCAAAAAAGTCTTCCCTTTGGGAAGATTGATAAGTGGGGAGGAGATATTTTATATGTTCACGGAAATCAGAAAAAGAGATGGAAGAATCGCGCCCTTTGACGAACAAAAAATTACCGAAGCAATATTTAAAGCGGCTAAAGCAGTAGGGGGGGAAGACAGGAGTATTGCCCAGGATTTAACCAACCAGGTAGTAAACTATTTAAATGGTAACAATGTGGAGATGATTCCTTCTGTAGAAGAAATACAGGATGTGGTTGAAAAAGTATTAATAGAAAATGGACATGCCCGAACGGCCAAGGCTTACATACTTTATAGAGACCGGCGTACCCGAATGAGGGAAGGTAAAACGGAACTCATGGATGCGGTGAAGGAAATACTGGTGGAGACCAGCAGGGAAAATGCCAATATTAACAATTCACCTTCGGCTAAAATGCTCCAAATTGCCATGGCCGCCAGCAAGAAATATTATTTAACCAATTTGCTTCCCGAGGATATGGGAGAAGCCCATGATAAAGGGTTTTTTCATATTCATGATTTGGATTATTATGCTAAAACCCTTAACTGCCTGCAGATAGATTTGAAAAATCTTTTTCAAAAGGGGTTTCATACGGGTAACGGCTGGATAAGACCTCCCCAGCGGATATATTCTGCGGCAGCCCTTTCCGCCATCATTCTTCAAAGCAACCAGAATGATATGTACGGGGGACAGAGTTTTTCCCATTTTGATCGGGATATGGGTGAGGTTATCCGGGGATTTAAGCATGAACCCGATGAAGAGGAAACCTACCAGGCCATGGAAGGCCTCATATATAACCTAAATACTATGCATTCTCGGGCGGGAGCGCAAGTGCCCTTTAGCAGTATAAATTTTGGGACGGATACTACGCCCGAGGGACGTATGGTAACCAGGGCCCTGCTAAAAGCCTATGAAGGAGGATTGGGCAGAGGCGAAAATCCTGTATTCCCCAACCTGGTTTTCCGGGTAAAGGAGGGAGTTAACTTTAACCAGGAGGACCCCAATTATGACCTGTTTCAACTGGCTTTAAGGGTAGCCTCCCACCGGTTAAACCCTGCCTTCAGTTTCATGGATGCCTCCTTTAACCGAAAGTATGGGGATGAAATTTCTTATATGGGCTGCCGAACCCGAACTATTGCCAACAGGCACGGTCAAGAGGTATCAGCGGGCAGGGGTAATATAGCCTCTGTTTCCTTAAATATTCCCAGGTTAGCTTTGATGACCCGGGGGGTGGAAGGGTTTTTTAAAGAACTGGATAAGCTTCTTAGCCTGGCTGTAAGGCAGCTCCTTCACCGGTTTGAAATATTAAGTGAGCTTACGGAAAAGGACCTTCCTTTTTTAATAGGTGAAAGGCTTTACATGGATTCAGAGAAGTTGGAACCCTGCGAACCCATAAGGGAAACCATAAAAAATGGTACCCTTTCCATTGGATTTATTGGATTGGCCGAAGCCCTGACCATTTTAGTGGGGAGTCATCACGGTGAAACAGAGGAAGCCCAGGAGCTGGGGTTAAAAATAGTGGAACATATGTGGAAAAGCACCCAGCAGTTCTGTGATGAATATGATCTCAACTTTGCCCTTTATGCTACTCCCGCTGAAGGCCTTTCAGGAAGGTTTTTGAATATTGACCGGAAGGAGTTTGGCCATCTTCCGGGTATCACCGATAAAGAATATTATACCAATTCTTATCATTTGCCTGTTAATTACCTTACTTCCCTACATCAGAAGATTAAAATTGAGGGCCAGTACCATACATACTGTAATGGCGGCCATATATCTTATGTGGAGATTCCTTCACCTCCTAAAAATAATGTGGAAGTAGTTGAGAAAATTATCCGGCACATGGCAGAGTGTAACGTTGGTTACGGAGGGATTAATTATCCAGTAGATGAATGCCATGAATGTAATTACTCGGGAATTATATCCCATAACTGCCCCCAATGCCAGGGTGAAAGTATCCGGAGAATTAGAAGGATTACCGGTTATCTATCCACAGAAGACAGATTTAATTCTGCAAAAAAGGCGGAATTAAGGGACCGTAAGTCCCATATTAATAATTGTTATTAAAGGCAAGGGAGGGATTTTTTGATAAAATACAGTGATATAGTGGGAGAGTCTATGGTAGACGGGACAGGCATAAGAGTAACCGCCTTTTTACAGGGGTGTCCCCGTTCCTGTGAGGGATGCCACAACCCTACCCTTCAACCCCTGGAAGGTGGAATGGAAATTGAAGAAAAAGATTTTGCCATGCTATTGTTAAACAAAATCACTCCCCTTCATAAGGGTATCACCTTTAGCGGGGGAGAACCCTTTATCCAGGGGGAAGCTTTATACAAGGTTTTAAGGTATATTAAAAAAGAAAACCCTCACCTGGATATTTGGGTTTATACCGGATTTACCTTTGAAGAAATCCAGGAGTTACCTTTGTTAAAATTTGTTGACGTTTTGGTAGACGGGCCTTTTATCATAGAAAAAAAAGACCTGGCTTTGCCCTTCCGGGGGTCTTCTAACCAGCGGATAATAGATGTAGGCCCTTCTTTAAAAGAAGGGAAAGTAGTGGAAGCTTATGAGGAATGTTTTGCTTCTCCCCGGTAAGTACGGGGAAAACTTAAGAGGGGAGGATTTCCTTTAACTTATGGTTATCAATAAAAATGGTCGGGGAATTATGTTTTTGCTTCTGCTGCTGGTGGTTCTGGCTGTTTTTGCTTTTAGCTATTTCGACATTAATGGTAATTCATTCCATGAAAATGAAAGGGAGTATCCACTCTTAAAGGAAGAGGGTAAGGGGGAGATTGTTAAGCTTCCTGAACCCAGCCATGACGGGGATGTTTCCCTGGAGAAGGCTGTGGCAGAACGAAGGTCTGTAAGAAGTTACCGGGAAGAGCCTTTGACCTTGGAGCAGGTTTCACAGCTTCTCTGGTCAGCCCAGGGAATCACTGAAGAAAATCGAGGACTGCGGACTGTTCCTTCAGCCGGAGCCCTTTATCCCTTAACGGTTTATGCGGTAGCCGGAGAGGTGACGGATCTGGAGGTGGGTTTTTACGAATATCTTCCTCACCAGAATGAGCTTCGCCTCCTCAGCCTGGGAGACTTAAGGAAGGACTTATATGAAGCTGCTTTAAACCAATCGGCGGTTAGGGATGCCCCTCTTGTTATGGTTATATCCGCCAATTACCAACAAACCACAGGAAACTATGGGGATAGGGGTATAAGGTATGTCCACATGGAGGCTGGACATGCGGGACAAAATGTTTATTTGCAGGGAGTGTCTTTGGGCATTAAGGGAGTAGTAATCGGTGCTTTTGAAGATGAACAGGTCAGGGAAGTTTTAAATCTTTCTCCAGAAGAAGACCCCCTTTATTTG
>SKLX01000026.1 GCA_007121375.1 Bacillota bacterium
TGAACGACTGAAGGCCATCGCCTATAAGAAAACACAGTGGGATAAAATTAATCACGACAGATATAAAATCGTTGAGGACAAGTATCGGGAGAACTAATAGCATATCAGTATGGGGGATAGCGCCAAATTGTATCAATATTTAAGTGATTAGACAAATATTTAATTAAATATTTAACGTTCTTGTTCATACCAAGAAACACCCCTTGATTTAAGGGGTGTTTGTTCTTTCAGGGGTACGAGTCACTGGGAGGTTTTGTTTTTAACCTTGATTCTAGTAGGTGTTCCCAGGTTGTCTGGCATGATTGCCATAATTACCTGTATTCTGGATTGGGGTGATCAAAACGACAACCGGCAGCCCATTTGCTCCTCTGGTTTCCGTGGGCCGGGATGCCGTCCATGTCTTTAAGCATGCGTGCCAGGTGGAGCAGGTTCCAGGTCATGAAAGTGGTGTTACGGTTAGTGAAATCATTTTCCGGGCCGCCCGAATCCGGATCCAGGTAAGAGGGCCCAGGTCCAATGGGACCTAACCAACCAGCGTCCGCCTGGGGCGGAATTACATACCCCAGATGCTGTAGGGAATAAAGTATGCTCTTGCTGCAGTTTTTAGCCCCATCTTCGTTTCCAGTGATCAGGCAGCCTCCAACCCGGCCATAGTATACATATTGCCCGTTTTCATTTACTTCGCCCGAATGTCCATACAATCGTTCAATGACCTTCTGACAAACGGATGTTTTTTCACCCAGCCAAATTGCTGAACCCAGTACTAATATGTCTGATTGAATCACCTTTTTATAGATTAGAGGCCAGTCATCCTTTTTCCACCCGTGCTTAGTCATGTCATCATAAACACCGTAAGCTATATCATAATCAACGGCCCTGATTACCTCTACTGCTACCTTGTTTTTTTCCATGATCGCCTGGGAAATTTTAATTAACCCTTCGGTGTGTGAAACCTCAGGTGTTTTTTTCAAGGTACAGTTAATAAAAAGAGCTTTTAAGTCAGAGAAATCCCACTTACTACTAATGCAAAGTTCCTCCTGCATCTGGTTTAAAACCGGCTTTTTCATCATTAACCTCCCCGTTATTAATTTGGAATTAATAGTTATCTTCAAACCCATGAATGTCTGAAGATCTTAGTAACCTTCTTCAAGAAAATTTAAACTTACCCTCTTTCACCATGGCTAGAAAATCAGACACAGCTGCAGCACCTTCAACCATTAAAGGTGCGAACTCTTTAACGAAGGCAATTTCTTCTTTTGAACTGCTGGGTCGCTGATTCTTATATGCTTCATATGCCCTTTGGCCATTGTAATCAACAAAGGCAATCCTTGCTCCGTAATTATCAGGGGGTAAAAGAAGGGAATCCCCGGTAACCGTGGCTATATGATGGGGGTGAGAAATAAGAGCCTTTCCAAGCTGATTCGAATTATTAACCCCACAAAATTTCAAATTATCTTTAAAGCTATTAAAGTCAATGTAGAAGTAGAATCCCCCTTCTGGCTTCGTCACCTGCAGCCCTTCTATCTCGGTGAATTCTTTGCTCACAGTTAAACCCATAATCCTATGTAGCTCCCTGGTAATAGCAATGTATTCTTCAATTTCGTCATTTTCACTGTAAGCTGCCATGGCAGCCCACTGCACCGGTGTTGTCACATTGGTATAAACAGTTGCAGCAAGTTTTTTAAATCCCATTTTAATCTTTCGGCAATCCGCCTCTGGTAGATAACAAATGCCCAATCTGTAACCTCCCGCTGAACGGTCTTTTGACAGACCGCTTAAAACAAAGGTGCCTTCGGGATAAACAATCCCCATGCTGGTAAAGGCGGAAAAATTAAAAGTGGTAAGGGCATATATTTCATCTGACAATACGACAATGCCGTTTTTCCTGCAAATTGCAGCGATTGAAGAAAGCTCATCTTTACTGTAAACGGCTCCTGTCGGATTGTTGGGATTGTTTAAAACCAACAGGTATTGTTTTTTATCATGTTTTTTTAAAAATGAAACCAGATCCTCCGCCGTCAGCTTATATCCATTGTCATGACTGGTTAAAAGTGGATGATATGTTTTGCCTAAAAAATTGGCCTGGGGTGCATAGCCTATCCATGAGGGAACCGGAATAATAATTTCGCCGTCTAAAATACTGAAGAGGAGAAAAAGCAAGCCCTTTGTTCCTGGCCCTATAATAATACGTTCCGGATCAGGGTCCAAACCAAAATGCCTGGCGTTGAAACCGGCGGCTGCTTTTCGCAACTCAAAAATGCCTTCGGCATCCGCATAACCGCTTTTTACTGCAGCCCTTTCCAGGGCTCGGGCCAAGGGTGGCGGGACATGAAAGGGGGATTGCCCGAAGGCAAAACCGAAGTAATCAAAATCACAGCCTATTGAGGAACATTTTTGGTGTTGTTCGGCTACCATTAATCCGATGGCCAGGTTTTCAGGCATTGTTATCCGATCAATATTTTCTTCTAACAGAATATTATCAAGCATAATACCCCCCCTTCAATGAGTAATTATTAAGTAATCATCTATCTTTCGTATAAATATTCTTTTGCGCAGTCTTTGATGTATTGGACTAAAGATGCAAGTCCGTTGGCCCGGCTGGGTGACAGGTTGGAGCTTAGACCTATAGTATCAAGAAAATACAAGTCCATCGAAGAGATATCTTCCGGTGGCTGATTATTGACCACTTTTAGCAGGATAGCAATAATTCCTCTGATTATGAGTGCGTCACTGTCTGCCTGAAAGATGACTCTACCATTTTCAAGCCTCGAGGTGATCCACACACTGGACTGGCAACCGCTCATCAGATTTGCTTCGGTTTTATACTCTTCGTCCATCACGGGCAGCTTTTTACCCAGGTCGATCAGTTTTTCGTATTTTTCGAACCATTCTTCCAGGGGAGCAAATTCTTTGATTATCTGAGATTGTATTTCGTCTATTTTCATTTTACCCTACCTAATCATAATAGCATTTCACGTGCTTTCTTGATACCATCAACCAGCACGTCAATTTCATCGCGGGTATTATACACAGCGAAGCTGGCACGTATGGTGCCCTTGATGCCGAAGTGCCGCATGACAGGTTCAGTACAGTGATTCCCCGTACGTATAGCAATTCCCAGCTTATCGAGTATCATCCCTACATCATAGGGATGGATGCCATTGAGATTGAAGGATATAGTCCCACACCGATTAGGTGAGTTCCCATAAATGGTGAGGTCATCCATTCCATTTAACTGCTTGACAGTATAGTCCAGCAGTTCTTTTTCGTGGGTAAAAACGTTTTTCATACCAATGCCCCGAAGATACTCTATTGCAGCTGCCAGGCTTATCGCGCCCACGTAGTTAACAGTTCCCGCTTCGAATTTTTGAGGGAGGCCGGCGAATTTGGTTTCGTCAAAACTGACAGAAGTAATCATGCCTCCCCCAGTCTGGTAGGGTGGCATGGCTTCCAACCACTTTTCCTTACCGTACAGAATTCCTACCCCTGTTTCCGCGTACATTTTATGACCGGAAAAAGCGAGAAAATCACAATCAAGGTCTTGTACATCTACGGGAAGGTGCTGTATCGACTGAGCCCCATCTATCAATACAGGAATATTATGCTGATGTGCCATTCGAATGATATCTTTAACAGGATTAACTACTCCAAGGGCGTTGGAGACATGGTTTATAGCAATGAGCTTGGTTTTAATATTGATTAAGTCATGGAGCTTATCAATAAGCAGTAACCCGTTATCGTCGAAAGGGATGATTTTCAGATGTGCTCCTCTCCGTTCGCATAAGACCTGCCAGGGGACTATGTTAGAATGATGTTCCATTTCAGTTATAATAATTTCGTCGCCTTCACGTACATAGGTATTGCCAAAGGAATCTGCCAGCAGGTTAATGGATTCGGTAGTGCTTCGGGTAAAGATAACTTCGGTAAGGGATCGGGCATTAATGAAATCCTTTACGGTTTTGCGGGCGTTTTCGTAAGCAGCGCTTGCTTGTTCGCTCAAGTAGTGTACGCCGCGGTGGATATTACTGTTGATGGTTTTGTAAAACTCAGTGGTTTTGTTCAGGACCACCAGAGGTTTTTGAGTCGTAGCTGCATTATCAAGATATATCAAGGGCCTGCCATAAACCTTTTCATTAATAATAGGGAAATCGGAGCGTATCTTATTAATATCAAACATGATAAGGAAGCTCCTGGTTATATTTAGAGAACAGTACCAGTGAAAACCAGTTATGTTCATCGGTGAATATTTCTTGGATCTCAAAGCCTGCTGTTTTTGCCAGTTCCTTAATGTGTTCATTTGTAAATTTATGTGAGTTCTCGGTGTGGATAGTTTCTCCCTTTTTAATAGTAATTTTCTTTGAGCAGTAGGGGGAAAAAGTATCGATGTCTTTCTTTGCCCGTAAGTGCATTTCGATGCGGGCTTTTTCTTCATTAAAAAATGCCAGGTGCTCAAAAGAACGGGGGTCAAAATCAGTTCCGATCAGTTTGTTTACAACATTAAGGATATTCCGGTTAAATTCGGAAGTGATATTGAGGCTATCGTTGTAAGCCTTAAATAAAATCTCCCTGGATTTAACCATATCCATACCCAGCAAAAATAAATCATTGGGCCGCATTATTCCGGCTACGTTCTTACAGAATCGAAGGGCTTGTTCACGAGTCAGGTTTCCTATAGTACTTCCAAACAAACAAAAAATGCGCCTGCCGGCTCCAGGGATTAACCCCACTTGTTTAACAAAATCGGCTAGAACTATGTGTATCCGAAGTCCGCAGAAGTTATTAAGTAGAATATTGGCAGATTCAAGGATAGCACTGTGGCTGACATCAACCGGAGTGTAGCAGACAGTATTCAGGTTTTCTGTTGAAATAGATTCAAGTAATATAGAAATTTTGGAACAATCTCCGCATCCATACTCAACTATATTCACATTTTGTAACCAGTCATTCAGGTAGGTTGCAGCATTGCGAATCAGAGATTTCTCGATACGTGGTATGTAGTATTCCGGCAAACGGGTAATTTCTTCGAATAACCTGGAGCCTTTTTCGTCATAGAGAAAAATACTAGAGATATATTTGTTTTTACAGGTAAGACCTGCCAATATTTTTTTGATAACTTCTTTCTTGCCAATCTCTGGCAGCAGATTATCAATTTTAATGTTCGGGTGAAGGCATGTCTCCATTTTCTCAAAATGCATAACCAATAATTCCTCCAACTAAATATTATTCCACATCGATTTCATAAGGGTTTGCCTCATCGTTGCTCCATTCGAACCAGCCACCGTCATAGACAGCAATGTCCGGCCAACCCATCAGCCAGGCATTCAGGAAGGCTTCACTTCCTCGCCATCCTGTTCCGCAATAAAAGGCATTCCGCTTATCCGGGGTGATTCCTGCTTCCAGCCAAAGTTTTTCAATCTCATGATATTCCCGGGTTGTGTAATCCAGGTTTCGGAAATTTTCCATATGATATGCATCAGTCCCGGAGTTACTGAATACCGCTCCCGGGATTCGTCCTCTTTTTTCTATGTAGTTATAGCCGCTGACCTTGCCGATATACTCAGGCCAGCTGCGAACACAAACCAGGTTTTGATCGGTTGTTTTTAGTATTTTTTTGGCTTCGGGGGTATCCACCATGATTTCCGGGTGAGCGGGTATTTCTATGCCAAAATCATCTACAGGTTTTACCTCTGTTTCTTCACTGGTAATTTTATATTTGGCGTCATGCCAGGACTGCAGGCCTCCGTTAAGTATCCGTACGTCTTTCACGCCTGCGTATAGCATGATGACTGCACAGCGGATGGCCCCCAAATGTCCTGCA
>SKLX01000192.1 GCA_007121375.1 Bacillota bacterium
AAAAACCAAATAAAAACCAGGAAATGAAAGGTTCTGAAGGTCTGCAGATCCCACCCCCCGTTAAACAGCAGGGAAAACTTGCCGGGATTTATCATTATGAGGCCTGTCAGGAGTTGAAAACCCCCTCCCAGGGCCCAGCTCAGGTAAAATATTTTTTGCCCCACATCATACTTGGGGAGAAGACTTCGGGGTTCCTCTGATAAAAAAAGATAATACCTTAGGAGGGGCACCAGGGTTTTCAAATCTTTTCTCCCCACCAGGAAATTGGCCCAGCTCCTTTTTATAAGAATATAATATACTCTAAATAGCAGTGAAGAAATAAAGAGGGAGGCAGCAACAAAATGTACCAGCCTTACTTTACCCATGGGCCAATCGGCTTCTACCCTGGGAAAGGACAGGTAGTAGCCGCTGGCTAAAAGAAGTAAAACTGCCAGGGCAAATATCCAGTGAAAAACCAGGATCAGGGTGAAGTTTTCCCTTCCTTTATTAATCATATGAGCTTTCTCCCCGGCATTAGCTCAATCCCCTTTAAATCGACCATATGAACGGCACAGGAACCGCATACGTCAAAGGAACGGGCGATCCGCCCTATTTCTACCGGGTTTTCCAGGTCCTCCAGGGGGGTGCCAACCAGGGCTTCCTCCAGGGGTCCCCTTCGGTCATTATTATCCCGGGGAGAACAATTCCAGGCGGAAGGGGTAATTATCTGGTAATGCTCTATTCTGTGGTTTCTAATTTTTACCGAATGCATCAGACCACCCCTCATGGCATCCAGGAAACCCTCCCCTTCCCCTCGGGCAGGCACTTCATATTCTGTAAACACCGGGCCTTCCGGCTCCAGGTCACCCAGCCACTTATCCATTTCCTTTACCACCTCATGACATTCCAGGCCCCGGGCATAAATACGGTCCATGGCACCCGTTCCACCCTTATATTTTCCCCTCAGGACCTGCCGGGCTAAAGGACCCGTTTCAAAAACCTCCTCCCCGTAGCGGGGAGCCTTTATCCAGGAATAGGGCTGACCCTTTTCAAACAGGGGAGTAGTTCTCCCTTCCCGGGGCTTCAGGGGTTCCTTGTCCTGGTAAAAGGCATACCGGGCCTGTTCGTTAACCCTTTTCTCCTGGAAAGGCCCTTTTTCCCCCTTCTTTATAATCCCCGGGGGATACAACAATTCCCCGGGGTTATGGGGATCAGGAAACATTCCAAAGGTTAGCAGATTTTCATATCCTTTACCCCATTCATAGTATTCCGGATAGGCAGAGCTTAAAGCTTCCAAATCGGGAAGCAAACCTTCTTCCACAAAGGATTCTACCTGGGAAAGCATGGACTGGAACATCCTTACTTTGTCTGCATCGGGGGGTACCGTGGCTCCTCCAACTAAAATACCGTGATTATGGGGGGCCTTCCCCCCAAATATTACCAACATTTCATGGAGTCGCTGGGTTATCTCCATGGAACTTTCGTAATTTTTTAACAACCTGCTTTTTTCCCCTTGGGGAAGCCGGTCAGAAAACACAAGGGAAGGGGTAAGGGGATTAACCCGGGGCAGGTTGACATAATCAGGAATCACAAAGAAGTAGAAATGCCTCAAGTGACTCTGGAGTAGATCGCAGGCAAATATTAAGTTTTTTAACAGAGCTCCATTGGGGGTAATCTCCAGGTTAAAGGCTTTCTCCAAGGCAAAACTGGAGGTCAGGGCATGGGTGCTGGAACAAATACCACATATCCGCTGGGTAAGATAGGGAGCATCCCGGGGATCCCTTCCCATAAGGATTATCTCCAATCCCCGGAAGTTGGTACCTATACTCCAGGCATCACTAATCTTGTAGTTTTCCACCTCCACCTTCAAATGCCAAAGGCCGTTTATCCTGGTAAAGGGACCTATGCTTATTCTCTTACTCATCCTTTTCCCCCTTTTTCTTTTGATGGCTCCTTAACTGTCCCTTTAGCTTCATCTTCAAGCGTCCTCGGAAAGTGGTGGCCAGGAAATGGGCTCCTATACCCAGGGCTGTCGCTCCTGCCGCTGCACCGGCAAATTTTTGAGCAGTGGTATTTACTCCACCCACTCCTACCTGGGGAAGATGCTGGAAGAAGGGCATGGATTTATCAGGAAAATCAGCATTTACACATCCGATACAGGGGGTATTGGCCTCTACCGGCCAACTGTTGTGGAGGCCAATCCACTGGCGAAGGGGACAATCAGAATAGGTAACGGGACCCTTACAGCCTATTAAATACAGGCATCCTTCTTCCCCCGGGTGCCGGGCAAAAATACTCTTTTCATACATTTGCCGGCGGGGGCACCTTTCATGAATGTTTTCTCCATAAAATAGAAGGGGACGGTTATGGACCCCCAGGGGGGGATCGCCAAATAAAATCACATGGCTTAAAGTTCCCACAATCCAATCGGGATGAACGGGACAGCCGGGGACATTTATGACCTTCCGGTTTAACACCTTGCTGACGGGAAGGGAATGGCTGGGATTGGGATGAGCAGCAAAGGGACCTCCAAAGGCAGCGCAGGTTCCCACCGCTATGACGGTTTTGGCCTTACTGCCAATGTACCTAATCATTTCCAGATGGGTAATTTCCTTTTCTCCCAGGAGGGCAAAAGTCCCATAGTAACCATCCCCTCTGGTAGGTATAGTTCCCTCCACCATAACAATATAATTTCCCTCTTCTACCGTTTCCATCAAAATATCCAGGGCCTTCTCTCCCTGGGCAGTCATTAAAGTATTGGAATAACGTATATCCAGGGATTCAAACAAAAGATCCCGGAGGGAGGGGTTAAGGGTATTCAACAGGGAAAATACATTTCCAGCACAGGTATTTGCCTCCATATAAAGAACCAGGGGTTTTTCCCCCATGGCCTCCAGAGCTTGGGCTAACCGGGGAATTATCAGGGGACTCAGGGAATAAGCTGCCATGCCTTTAAGACATAACTGGACAAACTGTCTCCTGGTAAACAAAAATTTCACCTTCCCAATTGTTATCTTACCTATTAATATTCCCTTTCCCTACACTGTGTATTAAGTTATTAACATATTTTTTAAAAAATTCTATTTGTTATTCCAATACCTCCATAAGCTCCTCTTCTTCATATACTTCCCTGGCTCCCTTTTCTTTCAGGCGGAGGTATAATTTAACCGCCTTACCTCCCGTATAATCCCGGGAGGAAATATCATTGCCCTTGTAGACTAACAGGGGAATACCTCTATCCAGGGCATGGAGACCAGCCTCCAGGTTTTTTAAATTGCCCCTGCCAAAGGGGACATTAGCCATTATTACCAGTTCTGCTTCTTCAATCATTTTTAAATTATCCTGGTGTCTTTCCTTGCTCAGGGAAGAAAAGGGTACCTCCTCCACACAGGGAACCCCCAGTTCCCTGGCTGTTTCCCAGTCAGAATCCCCGGCATTAATTACCCCTACGGAAACCTGGTGCCCCAGGGAATAAAGGAGCTTCAGCAGGGGGCTGGCACTACCCCCTCCCCCTATAACATGAACTCTATTGGATTTTTTTCCTCCATTTTTCTCATTTATTCCCGGGAGAAGGGATACATATGGAGTGCCGGACAGAGGGTGACGTCCCACAATAACCCTGGTACCATAAACTTCCCTGATATTACTGGTGGTTATTACTTCCCGGGGAGTGCCCATCCGGTATATTTTACCCTCTTTTAATAAAAGGAGATGGTGGCAGTACTGGGAGGCCAGGTTCAGGTCATGGAGCACGGCTATAACCGTCAAATTCCTTTCTTGATTTAACTTTTTCACCAGATCAAATATCTCCGTCTGGTAAGAAATATCTAAAAAGGCAGTAGGTTCGTCCAGGAGAATAACCTGGGATTCCTGGGCCAGGGCCCGGGCCAGTATAACCCTCTGGCGTTCCCCACCACTTAATTCTGTAATGGGCCTGTTTTTAAAAGACCAGGAACTGGTAAGCTCCATAGCTTCCCTAACTATCTGCCGGTCCCTTTTTCCTTCCTTCTGAAACCTGTCCAGGTGGGGAACCCTTCCCATCATAACAATTTCATATGCATTAAAATTAAAGCCTACAGAGGTATCCTGGGGAACAACAGCCATGTAACGGGCTATCTCCTGGCGGTTCATTTCTAATAAATCCTTACCTTCCAGCATAACAGTACCTTCCATGGGCCTGAGGAGGGCATTAATATTTTTCAGCAGGGTAGACTTTCCCGAGCCGTTGGGACCAATAATCCCTAAAATATCTCCCTTTTCTACCTCCATGCTAATCCCTTTTAGGATAGGTTCCGCATGATATTGAAAGGATAAATTGTGAACTTTTATGTTAACAGTCATTAAAACATCCCCCGTTAAAAATGAAAATCTTTCCGTTTGCTCCTGAGGAGATATATGAAAAAGGGTGCTCCTAAAAAGGCCGTTATAATTCCTACAGGAACTTCTACCGGGGCCATTATGATCCTGGCCAGGGAATCAATCCAGATAAGGTAAATACCGCCTACCAGGGCTGAAGTGGGAATTAAAACCCTGTGGTCTGGCCCCACAATCATTCTGACTCCATGGGGTATGATCAATCCCACAAAGCCAATCATACCGCTGACGGATACCACAGCCCCCGTGATAAGGGAAGCAGCTACCAGTACAATTTTTTTAACCCTTTCCACATCAATTCCCAGGTTGGCAGCTGCTTCTTCTCCTAAAAGAATCACGTTCAAATCCCGGGACCAGAAGAAAATAACGGCAGAACCAATTATGACATAGGGTAAAACCAAAAAGACATGGGACCAGGTCCGCAGGCTTAACCCCCCCACCAGCCAAAAAAATATTCCCCGGATGTGCTCTCCTGCTAAAAGCATGAGGAGAGAAATCACTGCCGAAAGAAAGGAGCTGACCACCACTCCTGCCAGGAGCAAGGTGGTTACAGGAACCACCCTTCCTACCCGAGCCAGATTGTAAATGAAAAAAAGAGCTATCGAGGCTCCTAAAAAAGCAAAAAAGGGTATACCCGGTTGAAACGTAAATCCCAGGGTGGTCTGTAAAAATAGGGCAATGGTAGCCCCCAGGGCTGCCCCACTGGAAACACCAATGGTATAAGGGTCTGCCAGGGGATTTCGCAACAGCCCCTGGAAGGAAGCTCCAGCTATAGAGAGGGAGGCCCCGACCAAAAATCCCAGGGTAACCCGGGGCAAGCGCATTTGCAGTATTATGGTTTCCCAGGTTGAAGGCCAATCAGCCGTAATAAAGGAGCCTATTAAAGGAATCCTGTTAGCCACAATTTTAAAAGCACTGCCCCAGGTAACTTCCGCCACACCTATAGTAGTGGTAACCCCCAGGGAAAAGAGGGCAAAAAGAAGTAGAAGTATAATTTTAAGGAGGTTTCCTTTCAATTTTTTACCCTTCCTTCCCTTTATTCTTCGGGATGTATTATTTCAAAAATATGGCTTACTCCTTGGGCAACACGGGGTCCCGGACGGGACACGATATCGTCATCCACATCGTAAACCTGACCTTTTTTAACTGCCTTTAGGTCCTGCCAGGTCTCCCTTTCCAATACCCTGTCCCTCATTTGAAAAGTACAGAGAATATAATCGGGGTCTTCTTGAAACAATTTTTCTTCACTTATGACAAAGTAATCTCTACCTGCTTCGGCACCAATATTAATGCCTCCTGCTACAGAGATGATTTCGTTTAAGAAGGTTCCGTCACCAGCAGTATAGAGTTCTTCCGTGTCTATCATCACAAACACCTTTGGCTTTTCTTCCTCCTCCAGATCCCGGGTATAATCTTCTATCTCTTCTATCTCCTTGGAAATATCCCCCGTTAACTC
>SKLX01000169.1 GCA_007121375.1 Bacillota bacterium
AAAGGGATGATGACCTTGCCCCCCGGTTGATAAACGGCAGGACAGGTGAAATATTTGAAGGGGAAGAAATTACTGCTAAATACCGTAAGGGAATGGACATCTATAATTTACAAAAATTCAAGAGGTCTAACCAGGGAACCTGTATGAATCAGAGGCCCAATGTTCTTTCGGGGCAGCGGATCCAGGAAGGTGAAATAATTGCCGATGGTTCCTGCACTGATTTAGGGGAACTGGCCCTGGGCAGGAACGTACTGGTGGCCTTTATGCCCTGGGAAGGCTATAATTACGAAGACGCCATACTGTTAAGTGAAAAAGCGGTTAAGGAGGATGTTTTCACCTCCATTCATATAGAAGAGTACGAAGCGGAAGCCAGAGATACCAAGCTGGGTCCTGAAGAAATTACCCGGGACATCCCAAACGTAGGAGAAGAAGCTCTAAAAGACCTGGACGAAAGGGGTATCATAAGGGTTGGCGCCGAAGTTCGCGCCGGTGATGTTCTGGTAGGTAAGGTTACCCCCAAGGGGGAAACGGAGCTGACCGCCGAAGAAAGACTCCTGCGGGCTATTTTTGGCGAAAAAGCCCGGGAGGTAAGGGATACTTCCCTGAGGGTCCCCCATGGTGAGTCGGGAATGGTAGTGGAAGTCAAAGTCTTTTCCAGGGAGGAGGGAGATGAACTACCCCCTGGAGTAAACGAACTGGTCAGGGTATATGTTGCTCAAAAGAGAAAGATATCGGAAGGAGATAAAATGGCTGGTCGTCACGGGAACAAGGGAGTTATTGCCCGAATCCTTCCCGAAGAAGATATGCCTTTCCTTCCCGATGGGACTCCCGTAGAGATAGTTCTTAACCCCCTGGGGGTTCCCTCCCGGATGAATATTGGGCAGGTGTTAGAAGCTCACTTGGGCTGGGCATCCAAGGCCCTGGGGATTCATATTGCCTCCCCTGTTTTTGACGGTGCCGTAGAAGACGATATTTTCCAGGCACTGGATGAATCCAGGCTGCCTCATAATGGGAAGACGCCTTTATATGATGGGCGAACGGGAGAGCCTATGGATAACGAAGTAGCCGTGGGGTATGTTTACATGTTAAAACTGGCCCACCTGGTTGACGATAAAATTCATGCCCGTTCCACAGGACCTTACTCCCTGGTTACCCAGCAACCCCTGGGCGGAAAAGCACAATTTGGCGGACAGAGATTTGGAGAGATGGAAGTATGGGCCCTGGAGGCTTACGGCGCTGCCTATACCCTCCAGGAAATACTGACGGTTAAATCCGATGATGTGGTAGGAAGGGTAAAAACCTACGAAGCTATTGTCAAGGGTGAAAATATCCCTGAACCGGGTGTCCCCGAATCCTTTAAGGTTCTGGTCAAGGAGTTGCAAAGCCTGGGGATGGATGTGAAAGTCTTTAGTGAAGAAGCGGGAGAAGTTCCCATCAGGGAGGATGAAGAGGAAATTTATGATCTCAAAGAAGAATTGGAGATTGATATAGAAGGAACGGAAGATGAAGAAATGGGAGAAGCTGGGGAAGAAGAACTGGATGAGGAGTTAGTAGACTTTTCCACGGAAGAAGAGGAAATGGAGGATATCGACCTGGTGAAGGTTTCTTTCCTGGAGGATGGAGAACAGTCGGAGGAAATTGATGACACGGATTATGAATTAAAAGACCAGGAGGAGGATTTGACCTTTAATCCAGAAGAAACTGTACAAGGTAATGAAGAGGGAGAAGAAAGGGAAGACGGAGACGATGAAGAGGGCTATTTATATGGAGACCAGCGGCGAAACAGGCGTAAGCTTAAAAGTGATTTAGTAGATGAAGACCTGGAAGATGACCAGTAAAAAAGAAGGGAGAGGATAACCCTTGTTCGATGTGAACAATTTTGATGCTTTAAAGATAGGGTTAGCTTCACCAGAGCAAATTAGAGAATGGTCCCGCGGCGAAGTAAAAAAACCGGAAACCATTAATTACAGAACGTTAAAACCTGAGAGGGAAGGACTCTTTTGTGAGAAGATTTTTGGCCCCCAAAGGGATTGGGAATGCCACTGCGGCAAATACAAGAGAGTTCGTTATAAGGGTATAGTCTGTGACCGGTGTGGAGTTGAGGTGACCAGGTCTAAAGTGCGCAGGGAAAGGATGGGGCATATAGAGCTGGCAGCCCCTGTTTCCCATATCTGGTATTTTAAAGGAATACCCAGTCGATTGGGACTGCTTCTGGATATGTCCCCCCGGGCCCTGGAAAAGGTGCTTTATTTTGCAGCTTACGTGGTTACGGATCCAGGGGATACGGGACTGTTCAAGAAACAACTCCTTTCAGAAACGGAATACAGGGATTACCGGGAACAGTATAGTAAGCTTTTCAAAGAAGGAAAGGGCTTCAAGGCTGAAATGGGAGCGGAGGCCATTAAAAAGCTCCTGGAGGAGATAGAACTGGAACAGCTTTCCAGGGATCTTCGTGGAGAACTAAAATCCACCAGTGGACAGAAAAAAATAAGGGCTGTTCGCCGCCTGGAGGTTGTAGAAGCTTTCCGGAAATCAGGTAATTTTCCCTCCTGGATGGTGCTTGATGTTATCCCTGTTATTCCTCCTGACCTGCGACCTATGGTTCAGTTGGATGGGGGAAGGTTTGCCACCTCTGACCTTAATGACCTTTACCGGAGGGTGATTAACAGGAATAACCGCTTAAAAAGGCTCCTGGACCTGGGGGCGCCTGATATTATTGTCAGGAATGAAAAGAGGATGCTCCAGGAAGCGGTAGATGCTTTAATTGATAACGGTAGAAGGGGAAGACCCGTAACAGGACCTGGAAACAGGCCTTTAAAATCCTTAAGTGATATGTTAAAGGGTAAGCAGGGACGATTTCGTCAGAACCTTCTGGGAAAAAGGGTTGACTATTCAGGTCGGTCGGTTATTGTAGTGGGTCCTGAACTTAAAATATATCAGTGCGGACTTCCCAAGGAAATGGCCCTGGAGCTGTTTAAGCCCTTTGTCATGAAAAGATTGGTCAACGACGGTTACGCCCATAATATTAAAAGTGCCAAGAGAATGGTGGAAAAGGTTAAGTCTGAAGTGTGGGATGTCCTGGAGGATGTTATCAAAGATCACCCGGTCCTCTTGAACAGGGCTCCAACCCTTCACCGTCTGGGAATCCAGGCTTTTGAACCGGTGCTGGTGGAAGGAAGGGCTATCCAGATCCATCCCCTGGTCTGTGCCGCTTATAATGCTGATTTTGACGGAGACCAGATGGCCGTTCACGTGCCTCTCTCGGCGGAAGCCCAGGCAGAAGCCCGGTTATTGATGCTTTCAGCCCATAATATATTAAATCCTAAGGATGGAAGCCCGGTTTCCACTCCTACCCAGGATATGGTTATGGGTTGTTACTACCTGACCCTGGAAAGGGAAGGAGCCAAAGGAGAGGGTAAGTACTTTGTATCTCCCTTTGAGGCTATTATGGCATACCATACAGGAGCAGTAGACCTGCACGCCAGGATTTGCGTTGATATAGAGGATTTTAAGACTAAAATCTTTGTAAACAGCCAGTTTGAAAAGAAGCAGGGGAAAAATTATCTCATTACAACCCCCGGGAAACTTATCTTTAACGATATTTTCCCTGATGACTTCATGTATATAAATGCCCCTGATTTATCCCAAAGTTTTTCCGAGAGGGACTTAATTCATGAAAAAGGTGAAAACCTCCGGGAAAGGTCTGGCACCAAAGAAATTGGAGAAGCTGCCAAAAAGGACTTTTTAGGAAAAGTCATTGCCCTGTGCTACCGGAAATACGGCAGCACCAAAACAGCTGAAATCTTAGACCATATGAAAAGTCTGGGCTTTCATTATGCTACCAAGGCGGGAGTAACGGTGGCTATTACCGATATTATTGTTCCCCTGGAAAAGCAGGAGATGATATCCAGTGCAGAGCAGGAGGTTGAAGCCATTGAGAAGCAGTTTAGAAGGGGATTAATTACAGAAGATGAGCGCTATGGCCGGGTTATATCCATTTGGACCCAAACCAGGGAAAGACTTACGGAAGTATTGATGTCCAACCTGGACCGGTTTAACCCCATATATATGATGGCCCACTCGGGGGCCCGGGGTAATGTGGGACAGATATCCCAGCTGGCAGGGATGAGGGGCCTCATGGCAGACCCCACAGGTCGAATTATTGACCTGCCTATTAAGGCCAACTTCAGGGAAGGGCTGACGGTGCTGGAATACTTTATTTCTACCCACGGTGCCCGCAAGGGACTGGCAGACACAGCCCTGAAAACTGCTGATTCGGGTTACCTTACCCGCAGGCTGGTTGATGTTTCCCAGGATGTGATAGTCAGGGAAGAAGACTGCGGTACGGAAATGGGTATAGAAGTAGATGAAATCAAGGACGGAAGCGAAATTATTGAAGAGCTTTACGACCGGCTGGTAGGCCGATTTGCCCAGGTAGATATAAAACACCCTGAAGGGGAAGAAGTCCTGGTATCCAGGAACCAGTTAATTAATGAAGACCTGGCAGCAAAAATTATTAATGCGGGAATTAAAAAGGTAAGAATAAGGTCTGTTTTAACCTGTAAATCCCGTTTTGGTGTTTGTGTCAAATGTTATGGGCGTAACCTGGCTACCGGAAGAATAGTGGATATTGGAGAGTCAGTCGGAATAATTGCAGCCCAGTCTATAGGAGAACCCGGCACTCAGCTTACCATGAGAACATTCCACACGGGTGGGGTAGCCGGCGACGATATTACCCAGGGTCTGCCCCGGGTTGAAGAACTATTTGAGGCCCGCAAGCCCAAGGGATTGGCTTTAATCAGTGAAATTGATGGTACTGTAGAAATTAGGGAAACCAGAAATAAGAGGGAAATTAAAATTACTCCCCAATACGGGGAATCAAGACTTTATAATGTTCCTTACGGTGCCAGGCTCAAGTTTTCCGATGGTGACTATATCGAAGCGGGCACCGAGTTAACGGAAGGTTCTGTTAACCCCCATGATCTTTTAAAAGTAAAGGGATCCCGGGGAGCCCAGGTCTATCTTCTCCAAGAAGTCCAGAGGGTTTACAGGTTCCAGGGAGTAGATATTAACGACAAGCATATTGAAGTCATTATCCGGCAAATGTTGAAAAAGGTTAAGGTTGATGATGCCGGTGATTCTGATCTCCTTCCCGGAGGCCTGGTGGATAACTTTGAATTTGATGAGGTTAACCGCAAGGTAATGGAAAAGGGAGGAGAGCCGGCCACAGCCAAGCCCGTACTCCTGGGAATTACAAAAGCCTCACTGGCTACAGATTCCTTCCTGTCAGCCGCCTCCTTCCAGGAAACAACTCGAGTTCTAACAGAGGCTGCTATTAAAGGGCGGGTTGATCCGCTCCTGGGCCTTAAGGAAAATGTAATAATCGGAAAATTAATTCCCGCAGGCACGGGAATGTCCCGATACCGAAACATTATAATAAAAGCAGATGAATATGAAGGGGAACAGGTTCAGGAAAAAATGGGGGAAGAAACCCAGGAAAGCCCGTCTAAGGCTGTTGACAACCCATAACTCTAGTGGTAAACTATTAAAGTGCGTATTTTGGGTTTACACTTCCTTAGGATTAAGGAGGGAAAGCCATCATGTCTTTGGATCGTTTGCAAAGGGCTTCAAAAATAGCTATTGGTACCAAGCAAACAACAAAGCTGGTTAGAAATAATAAGGCCAGAGCAGTCTTTATTGCACAGGATGCCGAAGAAAGAATTACGAAACCTGTGGTGAATTTGTGCAGGGAAAAGAATATAGATTTAATTGAGGTTCCCCATATGGCCGAGCTTGGCAAAGCTTGCGGCATAAAAGTTGGAGCAGCCATGGCTGCCATTGTGGAAAAATAGAAAGGCCGGGGGACGGTTGCTAAACCTTCCCCCTTTTAATTTTTTTAATTTTTATTGGAAGGAGGTGCGAAGTCTTTGCCAACTATCAGTCAGCTAGTGAGAAAGGGAAGAAAAGAGATTACAAAAAAATCAACGGCGCCTGCTCTGGAAGAATCTCCGCAAAAAAGAGGAGTTTGCACCAGAGTTTCAACCACCACCCCTAAAAAACCAAATTCAGCCCTGAGAAAAATAGCCCGGGTAAGGTTAACCAACGGGATGGAGGTTACCGCCTATATTCCTGGGGTTGGTCATAATCTTCAAGAACACTCGGTGGTTTTAGTGCGTGGTGGAAGGGTTAAGGACCTGCCGGGAGTAAGATATCACCTGGTAAGGGGTGCCCTGGATACAGCGGGTGTTGAAAACAGGCTGCAAAGCCGTAGTAAATATGGAACCAAGCTTAAAAAATAATAAGCTTAAAAATTAGAAGGAAGGGGGGTAAAATATTGCCAAGAAAAGGACCTGTTCCCAAGCGGAGTGTTACACCAGACCCTATTTACAATAGCAAGCTGGTGACTCGTTTCATAAACAAGTTGATGCTGGACGGTAAAAGGGGTAAAGCTCAAAACACCTTCTACCAGGCCCTTAATATTATAAAGGAAAAAACCGGTAGAGACCCTATGGAGGTTTTTGAAGAAGCCGTTAAAAATGTATCTCCTGTCCTGGAGGTTAAAGCTCGTAGGGTAGGAGGGGCAACGTACCAGGTTCCCATAGAGGTAAATCCCGATAGGAAAATGATTTTAGCCATTCGCTGGCTAACCGGTTATGCCCGTGCCCGGGGAGAAAAAACAATGCCCCAGAGGTTGGCTGGAGAGATTATGGATGCAGCCAATTCCACGGGAGGCGCTGTGAAAAAGAAAGAAGATACTCATAAAATGGCAGAGGCCAATAAAGCTTTTGCCCACTACAGGTGGTAAGGTTGATCATATGTTTATATTACTCTTGAAAGGGGGGAATACTGAATGCCAAGAGAATTTGCGCTGGAAAAAGTAAGGAATATAGGGCTCATGGCCCATATTGATGCGGGTAAAACTACCACTACGGAACGGATTCTGTTCTATTCCGGTCGGGTTCACCGCCTGGGGGAAGTACACGATGGGGCGGCAACCATGGACTGGATGGTCCAGGAACAGGAACGAGGGATAACCATTACTTCTGCGGCTACTACTTGCTTATGGAAAGATTTCCGTGTTAATATAATTGACACACCAGGGCACGTGGACTTTACCGTAGAGGTGGAAAGGTCCCTGAGAATACTGGATGGGGCTATTGGTGTTTTCTGTGCTAAAGGAGGGGTTGAGCCTCAATCAGAAACTGTATGGCGCCAGGCTGAAAGGTATGGTGTTCCCCGTATAGCATATATTAATAAAATGGATATAATTGGTGCTGACTTTTTCAATGTGGTAGATATGATGGAAAAAAGGTTAAAGGTTAATCCTGTGCCCGTTCAACTACCAATAGGAAAAGAAGATAACTTTTGGGGAATAGTAGACCTGGTTCGCTTGAAGGCCATCATTTATGAAGAAGAACTGGGGATAAAAAGTGAAGAGCAGGAAATACCTGAAGATATGAAAGAACTGGCCCTGGAGTATCGGGAAAAATTATTAGAATCCCTGGCGGAATACAATGAAAACATTATGGATAAATACCTGGCAGGGGAAGACCTGCAGGAGAAAGAAATAAAAGAAGCTTTACGTGACGCTACTATTGATACCCACCTGATACCTGTTTTCTGCGGCTCTTCCTATAAAAATAAAGGAGTTCAGCCCTTATTGAATGGTGTTATAGATTACCTTCCTTCTCCGGCAGATATAGACGCTGTTAAAGGATTCTTGCCTGATACGGAAGAGGAAACCTTCCGGAAGTATTCCGATGAAGAACCTTTTTCCGCCCTGGCCTTTAAGATTATGTCCGATCCTTATGTGGGCAAGTTAATCTTTATCAGGGTTTACTCGGGGCAGCTAAAGGCAGGGTCCTTTGTTTACAACTCTGGTAAAGACAAGAAGGAAAGGGTAGGTAGGATTTTAAGAATGCACGCTAACCACAGGGAAGAGGTTAAGGAGACAAGTACTGGGGATATCGTAGCTCTGGTAGGATTGCGTCAGGCAACTACCGGGGATACCTTGTGTGACCCCAGTGCCCCTATAATCCTGGAGAACATTCAATTCCCGGAACCTGTTATCTCCGTGGCCATTGAGCCCAAGACCAAGGCCGACCAGGAAAAAATGGGTATTGCCCTTAACAAAATAGCCGAGGAAGATCCTACCTTTAAGACCCATACTGATGAAGATACTGGCCAAACCCTTATTTCCGGTATGGGAGAGCTACACCTGGAAATTATAGTTGATAGACTTCTCCGTGAATTCAATGTGGATGCTAGCGTAGGTAAGCCTCAAGTTTCCTATAAGGAAACCATTAGAAACAGTGTCAAGGTGGAAGGAAAGTTTATCAAGCAGACGGGAGGCCGTGGTCAATACGGTCATGTCTGGCTTGAGCTTGAGCCCCTGGAGGATGGAAAAGGTTATGAATTTGAAGATAAGACAGTGGGAGGAGTTATACCCAAGGATTTTGTACCGGCAGTAAACAGTGGAATTAAAGATGCTTTAAGCAATGGACCCCTGGCCGGTTATCCTGTTATTGATGTTAAGGCAACCCTGGTTGATGGCTCCTACCATGATGTGGATTCTTCCGAAATAGCTTACAGAGTGGCCGCTTCCCAGGCCTTTAAAAAGGGAGTTATGAAGGCTACCCCCGTTCTCCTGGAGCCCGTCATGAAAGTTGAAGTTGTGGTTCCAGAAGAATATATGGGAGACATCATGGGAGACGTTAACACCCGCAGGGGAAGGATTGAAGGTATGGAAGACAGGGCAGGAGCAAAGGTCATCGATGCTTATGTACCTCTGTCAGAAATGTTTGGCTATGCCACGGACCTTCGTTCTAAAACTCAGGGTAGAGGAACTTATTCCATGGAGTTTCACTCTTATGAAGAGGTTCCCAAAAGCCTGGCCCACAAAATTATTGAAAGGTACAGTGCTTAAGGGTCTGGCCGGGGGATTTTCCCCCTTAATTTAAATATAACTTAAAATGCAGGAGGTATTAAAAAATGGCAAAGGAAAAATTTGAAAGGAAAAAACCCCACGTTAATGTAGGTACTATCGGTCACGTTGACCACGGAAAAACTACCCTTACGGCAGCTATCACTTACTGCCTGGCCAATAGAGGGTATGCCCAGAAGACTAGCTTTGATGAAATCGATAAGGCTCCCGAAGAAAAGGAACGGGGGATAACCATTGCTACTGCCCACGTTGAATATGAGACAGACAACCGCCACTATGCTCATGTAGACTGCCCCGGTCACGCTGACTACATCAAGAACATGATTACCGGTGCTGCCCAGATGGACGGTGCTATACTGGTTGTTTCCGCGGCGGACGGCCCCATGCCCCAGACCCGGGAACATATCCTCCTAGCCCGCCAGGTGGGAGTTCCTAACATAATCGTATTTCTTAATAAAACGGATATGGTTGATGATGAAGAACTGATAGAACTGGTGGAAATGGAAGTAAGGGACCTGTTAAATGAATATGATTTCGACGGAGATGCAATTCCTATCGTAAAGGGTTCTGCCTTAAAAGCCCTGGAATGCGGCTGTGGAACCACCGAATGTGACAAGTGTAATGTTGTCTGGGAGCTCATGAACGCCATCGATGAACATATTCCGGCACCCAAGAGGGATATTGATAAGCCCTTCTTGATGCCCATTGAAGATGTGTTCACCATAACCGGTCGTGGTACCGTTACTACGGGTAGAGTAGAGCGGGGCATGGTTAAGGTTGGTGATGATGTGGAAATCGTTGGCTTTGATGAAAGGCCTAAAAAGACGGTAGTAACAGGAGTGGAAATGTTCCGCAAGATTATGGATGAAGCGGAAGCTGGAGATAATATTGGAACCCTTCTCCGGGGTATAGACCGGGAGGATGTGGAAAGGGGCCAGGTCCTGGCAAAGCCCGGATCCATTAAACCCCATACCAGGTACCAGGCTGAAGTTTACGTCCTGAAGAAGGAAGAAGGTGGACGTCATACTCCCTTCTTCAATGGTTATCGTCCCCAGTTCTATTTTCGTACCACCGATGTTACCGGTGTTGTTACCCTGCCCGAAGGGGTAGAGATGATAATGCCCGGTGATAATGTGAACATGGATATAGAGCTTATTACACCCATTGCTATCGAAGAAGGTTTGCGGTTTGCTATCCGGGAAGGTGGCAGGACGGTAGCGTCAGGTGTAGTTACAGGCATAGAAAAGTAATATAGATAAAAATTAAGCCCATAAAAATAAGGCTATGAAGTAAAAGGTTGCCAGTCCATGAATGGGCCGGGGAATTTTTATGGAGCATGTCCGTTAATCGGGCGCTAAGGAGGGAAAGTATGTCCAAGCAAAAAATAAGAATCAGGCTAAAAGCCTTTGATCATAATATTTTAGACCAGTCGGCAGGCAAAATTGTAGAAACTGCCAGGAAGACAGGGGCTGCTGTTTCGGGGCCTGTTCCTCTACCTACGGAAAAAAATATTTATACCGTTATTCGTGCTCCCCACAAATATAAGGATTCCCGCGAGCAGTTTGAAATGCGCACCCATAAAAGGCTCATTGATATTTTAGAACCCAACCCCAGTACCATTGACGCCTTGATGCGCCTTGATCTGCCCGCTGGAGTAGACATTGAGATAAAGCTGTAATTATATTTAATTACCCGCGGGGAGGTGGAAAAATTGGAAAAAACTATATTAGGCAGAAAAATTGGAATGACCCAGGTATACGACGGACAGGGAAACCTTATACCGGTAACGGTGGTTAAAGCAGGACCCTGCACGATTATTCAAAAGAAAGACCAGGAAAAGGATGGGTATGAGGCCTTGCAGGTTGGCTTTGAAGAGCAAAAGGAAAAAAGGCTTAACAAGCCGGCTTTAGGGCACTTTAAGAAAGCCCAGGTTTCCCCCAAGCGTTTTGTCAAGGAAATACCCGTGACCAGTACAGAAGAATACCAGGTGGGTCAGGAAATAAAGGTTGATATTTTCAACGAAGGGGACTTTATTGATGTAACAGGTATTTCTAAAGGAAGAGGTTTTGCCGGTTCTATCAAAAGACACGGTCAAAGCCGGGGGCCCAAAACCCATGGATCCCACTATCACAGGGGTCCCGGATCCTTAGGCTCTGTGGACGCAGCCCGGGTTTTTAAAGGCCGTCCTCTGCCCGGTAGAATGGGTGCTGATAGAGTAACGGTGCAAAAGCTCCAGGTAGTTCAAGTACTGCCGGAAAAGGATGTTATCCTGGTTAAAGGGCCTGTGCCCGGGAACAAAAAGGGGCTGCTGGTCATAAAGGAATCCATTAAAGGCGGCAAAGAAAAGGCAGCTTCGAAGTAGGAAAGGAGGAAAAACATGCCTAAGACTTCTTTATACGATACGGAAGGGAATCAAGTTGGAGAAGTAGACTTGAGTCCGGATATATTTGATGTTAAAGTAAATGAAGCCCTGATGCACGACGTGGTCCTCATGCAGCTGGCCAGGGGACGCCGGGGTACTGCTTCTACCAAGTCAAGGGGAGAAGTTCGGGGTGGAGGGCGTAAACCCTGGCGCCAAAAGGGGACCGGTAGAGCCCGCCATGGAACTATTCGTTCACCCCTTTGGGTAGGCGGAAGCATTACCTTTGGGCCAAAACCCCGAAGCTTTGCTTTTAGTATCCCTAAAAAGGCTAAAAGACATGCCATTAAATCTGCTTTAACTTCTAAGGTAAAAGCAGGTTCCTTAAAGGTTGTAGATAACCTGTCCATGGAGGAGCCCAAAACCAGGGAGATGTTTAGGATATTAAATAACCTTAACTCTGGGAAGAAAGTTTTGCTGGTAACTTCAGGTCAGGATACTAATATAGTAAAGTCTGCTCGAAACATTCCTGGTGTAAAAACCCTTCCTGCTTATAAACTTAATGTTTATGATATTTTAAACTGTGAAAACATGATTCTTACTAAAGAGGCACTGGACAGGGCAGAGGAGGTGTTTGCCTGATGAAAGATCCCAGGGATATAATCATAAAACCCATAATAACGGAAAAAAGTACCCGGATAATGGAAGAAAATAAGTATGCATTTATGGTAAGTTTAAAAGCAAATAAAATTGAAATTAAAAAAGCTCTGGAGGAAATATTTGGGGTTAAGGTTAAATCGGTAAATACCATGCGGGTTAAGGGAAAGCCTAAAAGAATGGGCATGTATACCGGTTATACTTCTGATTGGAAAAAGGCTATTGTTACCCTTCACCAGGACAGCAAGCCTATTGAAATTTTCGAAGGCCTGTAAGGGTCTTCCTTATTGTTTCATTTATAACGTTAGTTAAAAGGAGGGAAAAAGATGGCTATAAAAAAATTCAATCCAACTTCTTCGGGCATAAGGCATATGACTGTTTCCGACTTTGGTGAAATAACCACCGACGAAGAGGAAAAATCCCTCACCGCTCCTCTTAAAAAGAAGTCAGGTAGAAATACCGCCGGTCGCATTACGATTAGACACAAGGGAGGCGGTCACAAGCGGAAGTACCGGATAATTGACTTTAAGCGGGATAAGGATGGGATTCCTGCCAGGGTGGCACAGATAGAGTATGATCCAAATCGTTCGGCCAACATTGCCCTCCTGCATTATGCCGACGGGGAAAAGAGGTATATCCTGGCCCCTGTAGGCCTTAAAGTAGGAATGACGGTAATGTCAGGAACCGAGTCAGAGATTCAACCGGGTAATGCCCTGTCCCTGCGTAATATACCCGTAGGCGCTGTTATTCATAATATAGAAATGAAAAAAGGGAGAGGTGCCCAGATAGTTCGATCTGCTGGTACGGCAGCACAGCTTATGGCCAAGGAAGGAACCTATGCCCATGTTCGGTTACCTTCAGGGGAAGTAAGGCTTATTCCTATAGATTGTAAGGCAACCCTGGGCCAGGTAGGTAATGTGGAGCACGAAAATATTACCATAGGTAAAGCAGGCCGGTCCCGGTGGTTGGGGATAAGGCCCACTGTCAGAGGTGTGGTCATGAATCCGGCTGACCATCCCCACGGGGGCGGAGAAGGAAAGGCACCTGTTGGCAGAAAGAGTCCTATTACTCCCTGGGGTAAGCCTACTATAGGTTATAAAACCCGTAAGAAGAAGAAGGATTCGGATAAGTATATTATTAAAAGTAAAAAGCGTAAGAAATAGCGGTTAGAAGGGAGGTTAGAAATATTGGGTAGATCCTTAAAAAAAGGCCCTTATATAGATTCAAAACTGTTAAAAAGGATTGAGGAAATGAATGAGTCGGGGAAAAAACGGGTAATAAAAACCTGGTCAAGGCGTTCTACCATATTTCCCGAAATGGTAGGCCATACCATTGCCGTCCATGACGGTCGCAAGCATGTCCCTATATTTATCACCGAGGATATGGTAGGCCACAAACTAGGAGAATTTGCCCCGACCAGGACTTTTAGGGGCCACGGACATCACACCGAAAGATCGTCATCGCTGAAGTAACCTTTTTGAGGGGAGGTAATGGATATGGAAGCTAAAGCAGTTGCCCGATATGTAAGGATTGCTCCCAGGAAAGCCCGTCTGGTTGCAGATTTAATACGGGGGAAGGATATACAAAGTGCCCTTTCTACCTTAAAATTCACTCCTACCAAAGGGTCAAAAATATTAGAGAAGGTTTTAAATTCAGCTATTGCTAATGCGGAGCATAACTACGATATGGATGTTAATGAGCTTTATATTGCTAAAGCTTATGTAGATGAAGGTCCTACCCTGAAACGTTGGCGGGCTAAAGCCATGGGCCGGGTAGGAAGAATCAGAAAAAGAACAAGTCATATAACAATAATTCTTAAAGAAAGGGAGGGATAGATAAAAGTGGGTCAAAAGATTCATCCCTTAGGGATGCGAATTGGCGTTATCCGAGACTGGGACGCCAAATGGTTTGCCAAGAAAAACTATGCTGAACTATTACATGAAGACTTAGCTATAAGAGAATTCTTAACCAAAAAACTAAGTGAAGCTTCTGTTTCCAAGGTGGAGATTGAAAGGGCTGCCAACAGGGTGAGAGTAACTGTTCACACAGCCAAGCCCGGTATGGTAATTGGTAGAGGTGGTTCTGGAGTAGAGGAGCTGAGAAAGAACCTGGAAAAGTTAACAGGAAAACAGGTTCATGTAAATATACTGGAAATAAAAGTGCCCGAACTGGATTCTCAGCTGGTTGCCAATAATGTAGCTTCCCAGCTGGTAAGAAGAATTGCTTTTAGAAGAGCCATGAAACAAACCATAAATAGAACCATGAAGACAGGAGCTAAAGGTATAAAGATTACCTGCAGCGGCCGGCTGGGTGGAGCTGAGATTGCCCGGACGGAGACCTATCATGAAGGGACAGTTCCCCTGCAGACCTTGAGGGCTGATATAGATTATGGTTTTGCTGAAGCCGATACTACTTACGGTAAAATCGGAGTAAAAGTATGGATATATAAGGGTGAAGTACTCCCCGAGGCCAGAAAAGAATAGACAAAAGAGTTGAAAGGAAAGGGGCGAGTCAGGATGGTACTAATTCCCAAAAGGGTTAAATATCGCCGCCAGCATAGAGGTCGCATGAAGGGATTATCCAAAGCCGGAAATACCATTGCTTTTGGTGAATATGGATTACAGGCTCTTGACCCGGCATGGATAACTAGCCAGCAAATAGAGTCGGCCCGTATTGCCATGACCCGGCACATTAAAAGAGGGGGTAAGGTTTGGATAAAAATATTTCCCCATAAGCCTGTTACGGAAAAGCCTGCTGAAACTCGTATGGGTAGCGGTAAGGGTTCTCCCGAATACTGGGTGGCTGTGGTAAAGCCGGGAAGAATTTTATTCGAACTTGCTGGGGTCAGTGAAGAAGTGGCCCGAGAGGCCATGCGCCTGGCCTCCCATAAGCTGCCTGTAAGGACAAAGTTTGTTAAAATTGAAGAGTTTGGTGGTGATACCCGTGAAAGCTAACGAAATCCGTCAATTAAGCGATGCGGAGCTTCAGGCAAAGGTTGGAGAGCTGAAAGAGGAACTTTTTAATCTGCGTTTTCAAATGGTTACCGGCCAGCTGGAAAATCCTATGCGTATAAGACAGGTCCGGAAGGATATAGCACGGGTAAAAACCATAATCAGGGAACGGGAATTAAATATTAGCTCGGGTTAGTTATTAAGATAGAAAATTCATGAAGAAGGGAGGCCTGTTTGGTTGGAGAGAGGGATAAGAAAAACTCGGATTGGTAAAGTAGTAAGCGACAAGATGGATAAGACGGTAGTGGTAGCTGTAGAGAGGACTACCAGACATCCCCTGTACGGAAAAACTATTCGTAGGACCAAAAAATTTAAAGCCCATGATGAAGAGAATACCTGCCGGCAAGGAGATAAAGTTAAAATAATGGAAGTCAGGCCTTTAAGTAAGGATAAAAACTGGCGTGTCATGGAAGTTCTGGAAAGGTCCGAATTATAAAGGTTCAGTCAGGGTAGGAAAGGAGGGGCACTAATGATTCAAACAGAATCTTATCTAAAGGTTGCAGATAACACTGGCGCCCGTAAATTAATGTGCATCAAGGTTGTTGGTAGCTCCGGCAAAAAGTTTGCCAACATTGGTGATGTTATTGTTGGTTCTGTTAAGGAAGCCACGCCAGGAGGCATGGTAAAAAAAGGCGATGTTTTAAGGGCTGTTATAGTAAGAACTAAAAAGGGTCTGAGGCGAAGTGATGGTTCTTACATCAAGTTTGATGAAAATGCTGCTGTAATTATTAATGAACTGGGGGTTCCCCGGGGAACCCGTATATTCGGTCCTGTTACCCGGGAACTCAGGGAAAAGGAATACATGAGGATTATTTCCCTTGCACCGGAGGTTTTATAGGTAGAAGGAGGTGGAAAGGTGACCACAGGTAAAATGAACATCAAAAAAGGAGACACCGTGGTAGTTTTATCGGGAAAGGAAAAAGGCAAGAAGGGGAAAGTTATTTCTTGCGACCCCGAAGCAGGCAGGGTTATAGTTGAAGGGGTTAATATAGTAAAAAAGCACACCCGCCCTACCCAAAAATCTCCCCAGGGGGGAATTAAGGACCAGGAAGCGCCCCTTTATGAATCTAAAATTATGCTGGTTTGTCCTTCCTGTAAAAAGCCTTCCAGGGTAGGAAAAAAAGTTTTGACCAATGGGGATAAGGTTAGAGCATGTAAAAAGTGCGGGGAAGCAATAGATCGTTGATAGCGGCCGAAAGGAGGTATAGGATTTGACTGCACTAAAAGAAAAATATGCCGACGAAGTATCTAGAGAAATGATGCAGAAGTTTAACTATGAAAACATTCACCAGGTTCCTCGCCTGGAAAAGGTTGTAATCAATATGGGGGTTGGCGAAGCAAAGGAAAACCCCAAGATTCTGGATGCAGCGGTGCGGGATTTGTCCACCATAACGGGGCAGAGACCTGTAATTACCAAGGCTAAAAAGTCTGTGGCCAGTTTTAAGCTTCGGGAAGGTATGTCCATCGGGTGTAAGTTAACCCTGCGTGGGGAGAGAATGTACCATTTTCTGGATAAACTTATCAATGTGGCCCTCCCCAGAGTTCGAGATTTTCGGGGAGTGTCCCCTAAGGCCTTTGACGGCAGGGGTAATTATACCTTGGGAATAAAAGAACAGTTAATATTCCCCGAAATAAATTATGATGATATTGAGAAGGTCATGGGTATGGATGTAACCATTGTCACTACTGCAGAAACCGACGAAGAAGCCAGAGAACTCCTAAGGCTGATGGGTATGCCTTTTAAAAACCAATAAAAAATTGAAGGAGGGAAAAGGGTGGCAAAAAAATCTTTAATTGCCAAAGCTAAACGGGAACCAAAATTTAAAGTAAGAAAATATAATCGCTGTAAGATATGTGGACGTCCCCATGCTTATTTAAGGAAATTTGGCATGTGCCGTCTCTGTTTCCGTAAGCTGGCTCATGAAGGTAAAATACCGGGAGTTAAAAAAGCCAGCTGGTAAAAATTAGTATCAGTGCCTGGAAAGGGGGTAATTCGAAATATGACCATGACAGATCCCGTTGCTGATATGCTGACAAGAATAAGAAATGCTAATACAGTACAGCATGATCAATTAGAAGTTCCCGCATCTAAGGAAAAGTTAGCCCTGGCGGATATTTTAAAAAGAGAAGGGTTTATTAGGGATTACGAGTATCGTCAAGATAACAAACAGGGCATTATTAAACTATACTTGAAGTACGGCTCCGATAAGGAGAGGGTAATTACCGGATTAAAACGTATAAGTAAACCCGGGTTAAGGGTTTATGTTAGGAAGGATGAACTGCCAAAAGTTTTAGGAGGCCTTGGCATTGCCATAGTTTCTACCTCCAAGGGCTTGATGACGGATAAAGACGCCAGAAAGCAGGGAGTAGGCGGAGAAGTATTATGCTATATCTGGTAAAATTTTAGCAATTACATTGAAACAGAGGGGAGGTCTGAGACATGTCTAGAATAGGGAAAAAACCTGTTAGCATTCCTGAGGGGGTAGAAATAGAGATTTCCGACAATGTGGTCTCGGTAAAGGGGCCAAAAGGGCAGCTGGAAAAGCGGATGCCCCAGGAGATGAATCTTGAAATTAAAGATAATGAATTAATTGTTACCCGTCCTTCAGAAAATGCTGAGCACAGGGCCCTTCACGGTCTTACCAGAAGCCTTATTAGCAATATGGTAGAAGGTGTTTCCCGGGGTTTTGAAAGAACCCTGGAGCTGGTTGGAGTAGGATACAGGGCTACCAAGCAGGGAGATAATATAAGCCTGGCCATTGGCTATTCTCAGCCCGTAATCATAGAACCTGGCGAAAATATTGAGCTGGAAGTTCCTGCTGCCAATAAAATTGTAGTAAAAGGTATTGATAAAGAAGCAGTGGGAGAATTGGCAGCAAATATTAGAGAAATTCGTCCTCCGGAGCCTTACAAAGGAAAGGGAGTTAAGTACCAGGAGGAAAGGATCAGACGCAAGGTTGGTAAAGCAGGTAAATAGTTTTTAATAAAGGAGGAATTCTTTTGTTCCGGAAAAATAGCAGAAATGCATTACGAAAAAAAAGACACATGCGCATAAGGAACAAAGTATCTGGAACACCGGAAAGGCCTCGCCTGAATGTTTTCCGAAGCTTGAAAAACATTTATGCTCAGATTATTGATGACCTGAATGGCCAAACCCTGGTTTCCGTTTCCAGCCTGGACCCGGAAGTAAAAGGGGATAATGGCAAAACGGGTAATATTGATACAGCCAGGCAGGTTGGAGAGGTTCTGGCTCGCAGAGCTCTGGATAATGACATCAGGGAGGTAATTTTTGACCGGGGAGGTTACAGATATCACGGCCGGGTTAAAGCACTGGCGGAAGGAGCCAGGGAAAACGGTCTTAAATTTTAAGATTTAGTTCTATTAATTTGGCGAAGAAGGAGGGAAAAGCTTGGAAAAAGAAAAGGGTGTAAGAAACGGTGAGAAGGCGGAATTAATTGAAAGAGTTGTCCGGATTAACAGGGT
>SKLX01000127.1 GCA_007121375.1 Bacillota bacterium
CTGCAGACACACTGTTCCGGGAATTTATTCAGATATTTTTAATAAATACTCTGGGCTTTACGCTTATTCTTGGGGGCAATTATATTTTACGAGTTAAAAACTTTTCATTTGGATACCTGGTCCCCTTAGCATGGATGATCTAATACGGATTGACGTTGGGAACAAATTCATTTCTCATTCCCATGGAGGAGACCATGGCTCCTTCCCTTCACGTATTCGGCCGCGCAGGTCTTTATGAAATGATGGCTGCAGTACTTTTCGCTGTAGCCACCAATACGATTTCTATCAATAAATCCGAGACTTTCTTTTCTTCCTCCAAAAAAGTTCCCAGGGCTGAGCGAGGCATGAAAAAAGACCAGTGGATCGCAGTGGGAGTTGCATTTTTAATACTTGCTGCGGCAGCTTTTCGTGAGGCTTTTATGATAATGGAGCGGGCTATTCAATGATCCAGGTCATCTATCCCCTTAATCAATCAGCCTGGTCAAGTCTTTCGTCCCAGTACTGGTTGGCCCTGTCCATATATTCTTCATCACTTATCAGCTCCATATGGAGCTGATCCAGGGTCTTTTTCCTTACCTGGCCATCTTTTACCATTTCCTGGCCGGCTTTTCGCAGAGCTTCATGTTAATATTTACCCCTCCCCATAGCTTCACAGGGGACATTTACATGAAATCCCTTGTTATGGAAACTTTATCTTATCGCTCCAGGACCATTTTATATGGATCAGGTTGTGATACCCCACCAGAAGCCGGCTCAACCTCTTCAATCACATATACGTTAGAAGAATAGCCATCAACTTCCTGGGTTGTCCCCTCCCTTAGCACAGACTCTCCCGTTTTGGCCTTAATGATAATCTCCTTGTCCTCAAAAATAACTTTATCTATATCCATGTCTAAATAATCTTTACCGTCATAGGTAGCCATGATATAAAGACTCCCCTCATAAAACAGGTGATGCAAACCTGTGTTAGTATGGTTAACATTAAACCAGTGAACTACCTCTACAGGGCTTTCCGCCGTCACCAGATAACCCTGTAAATCCTCCTGGGAATAGGTGGGATTTCTTCCCTCATCATTATTTAATTGATTGCATCCGCTAACCCCCGCCATTAATGATGCTATTAAAATAAAAAAGATCCCGGAAGCTTGCAACCATTTTTTAATTATATCCACCTCATTTAGCATTAATCAAAGTATTTGAAATAATTATACTGGAAAAACATCCTGATAAACAACTATATTCTTATTTATTTTAAATAAAGGGTTTTTCCCATTATCCTTTTCCTCATCCCTAATAGTTTATTTTACTTAAAGCTTCCCTTAATTTAATTTTTCGTGGTGGCTCATGCTTCAGCCCACCTATTAAAACCCTCTAATCCTCCTATTACAGTAACCCTTAAGGCCCTGTTCCAACTTCCTTTACTCTCCATCCTGTTTCAGGGGTTTCCTCCACCAGGACAATGAATCTGGTTTGAGGTCCGCTATCATAAGTTATGGGCTTTTTGACCTCTAAATCAACATCTACCCTGTACCTGAGTTCTTTCTGCCCCCTGGCATCATTACCTTCCAGCTCATCCTGGTTTTCCAGGGGCACAATGTTTGATACTTTTGCTGAAGTAATGTTCTCAAAACCATCTGGATAAGCATCCTCAAAACTTCTATTGTAAATTTCCTTATCCTTCATATTGGCAAAAAGATAGCTCCTCATCTTGCATCTACTTTCCAGGGCATAGACCCTTTCATGATCTCCCCTGTCCAGGGCTTGATAATATTCATTAATTAACTCCTCTGGAGATAAACGGGCAAGCTCTTTTTCCTTAGGATCCTTTTCATCTATCATGCATCCTACCCATTCACCCCACTCCTTTCCAGTAATATCCTTCCTTTGCTTACCCTTAAGGGAACATGCAAAGGCATCATGGCGACCCGCATCTAACCAGGCACCAATGATATCACCCTGATAACGCACAATAACCGCCCTTCCGTATTCCCGCCTGGGCTCCATAAAGTCAGGTAGTAGCTCGGCAATTTCATAAAGATTGATTTGCACAACTTCTCCCAGGTAGGGAGTTAAATCTAATCCAATATCTTTATTTAGCTCATTGTTATAAGCCCAGTAAAGGGCAGCAGGAAAATCTCCCGATTCATGGATAAAATCTTCCGGAAGGGATTTTTCCAGGGTATTTACCAGGGATAAGGGTGTCCAACTGTACTCTTTTAGCAGAGCTTCGTCTTCTTCTTTAATTTCTTTATCAACATATGCCCCACCCAAATTTTCTCTGGCAGAATCCGTTATTCCTGAACAACCAGCCAATACTAACAAGCACAAAGCTAGAACCAGGAACTTTATAATAAGCCTTTTAATCCTGGAAACCATCTCAAATCCCCTTTCTACTTGGCCAAACCAGTTATTATTCCTTATTACCGGGGCAGGTCTTCCATAAATCTAACCTGGCCGGGAAACCCGGAATGGCCTACCTGGATATCTTCCGGAACCTTTAGATATAAAGCCTGCTCACCAAAAACCGAAACGTCCCCTGTGGTGCTGTGTATCCGGGCTCCCTCAACGCTAGTAACCCTTTCCCCAGGTTGGACCTGTTCCTGCACCCCTGGCTTCCCAGGAGAAAACTGCCTCACCACAAATTCCCGCTGAAAACTGGCCACTTCAAACTCTTGCCACTCAGATTCTTCTACAATCAACCTGTTCCCTTCAAAACTGACATGGGGAGGCTCCAGTTCAGGGGTTACGTCAACCTGTCTGAATATGGTCCTGGTAACATAGTAGTGGGCCTGGATCCTGCCGGGGTCTCCCTCCCTGTCAATTATAACGGTAAAGGGGAGATGGGTCTCATCTCCATTCCTGATGAGGAGCCACTCCTCTTCCTCTTCCAGTTCAAAATCCCAGCTACCCAGTTTATATACCCCTTCCAGCTGGTCCAGCCACCCCTCTTCCAGGGCACTGTAAAAATCCCTTTCTGCCCGGGCAGCTATTTCCAGCTCTTCTTCTCCAACCCTATCCCGGGCCAAAATTTCTTCCTGGGGTATAATATTTAATAGAAGGAAAGAAATAATCAAAACCGCCAGGTAGGCTCCCAGCAACCAGCTTAACCTGACCCTTGTTTGAATGTACTGTCCCGCATGCTTTATGAACAAGATAAAAAGACCGATAAATATCAGAATTATAAGTATGTTTACTATCTGAAAACCAATCATTTTCTCACCTCCAGTCGGTTTGACATTAACAGGGAAGAACCAAAGAGTACTGCCGCCGTAAAGATTACTTTAACCAGGAATAAAGATAAGGAACTCTCTTCCACAAAAAAGTTAAAAACATAATCCACAAGGTGGGCCTCCTCCCTGGCGGAGGCTGTAATCAAAGTGCCAAAAAATAAGGCGGGTATTATAACCACAAAGGCTTTGCTCAGCTGAACCAGCATCCCACAAAAGTAACCCAGGGCACAGATAAGGATTAAATACAGGAAGGTTGCCAGAACAGCCAGGGAAAGGTCTCCCAGGGAAAGAAAATAATTATCACTGAGTATATGATGGGGGCCCAGGGAATAATAAAGGATAACCCTCGGTAAAACTCCCCCCAGTACCGCTGTAAAACCTGCCACCAGAGAGGCGGTCGCCAAAAAAACCATATTAGAGATATTGCTGCTTACCCGGTTTCCAATGAAGACGAAGTCCATATCCCGGTAGTCCCTGGTAGTAAGAAGTACAGCTGCAAAAAAAGCCCACATAAGGCTAAAAACTATTATAATGTCGCTGGAAAAAGTTTTTTCAAAAAAATTAATATTTCCCGTGCTTGTGCCATGGCTACCTACTCCACCACTTGAAAATAAGATTGCTATCACCTGGACCACAATCAGGGAGATGAACAGGTTTATATATAACCTTAGCTTAAACATATACTGCTTTTTAACCGTCTCTAACAGGCTATTTTTCGTTGAAGACACTGTCAATTCCCCCCTTCTTCCCGGCAGTCAGGTAAACACAAAGGTCTTCTGCTGTGACGGCCTTTATTTCCACCCCGGCCAGCTTTGCTTCCTTGATCTTTTGGTCCTTCAAAGTATTTCTGACCACATAATAACAGGTGCCTTCTCCCAGTTCTTCCCTGTGAAGGATCTCCTCTCCTTCCACTATCTTTTCCAGGACTTCCCTTCTCCCCAGGAGGCCTATCCCGTATTCCTTCAGGTCCGAGATGGACATATGGAGGCATTTAGCCCCCTCCCTTATAAGTAAAACCTCTTCTAAAATATCCTGGATCTCATTTAAAAGGTGGCTGGAAACTATAATGGTGCGGGGATGCTGCAAGTAATCCTTTAATAGGGCCCGGTAAAAATCTTTTCTTACGGCGGCATCCATCCCCGTGGTAGGCTCATCCAGCAGGGTCAGGGGGCAGCGGGCTGCTATACCCAGGATCACGTTAAAGGTGCTTTTTAAACCCCTGGAAAGGTATTGATGAAACTGTCCCGGTGCCAGGGAAAAATAGTCCAGGAGACCCCGGGCAATATCCATATCCCAGTTATTATAAAATTTACTTCCCCAGTCCAGAATCTCCATCAGGGATAAAGTCTGGGGCATGGGCATATTATCGTCAATAAAAATCATGTTGGCAGAAAACTGCAGGTTATTAAAGGGATCCTCTCCCCAAGCCTTGATTTCCCCTTCTGTCTTTTGCAGATAGCCCGCCATAATTTTTAAAAGGGTGGTTTTCCCAGCCCCGTTCCTTCCCACCAGTCCCGTAATAGTGTTTTCTACAATGTCAAAGGACAGGTTATTAAGGGCCTTCGTCCTTCCAAAACGTTTGGTCAGGACCCTGCATTCAATTACCTTCATTATTTATCCCCTCCCCTTTTCCTTTACTTCCCTTATCATCTCCATAAGCTCTTCTTCCTCCAACCCCAGATGCTCGGCTTCCGTAACCAGTTCCCATACCAGCTGCTTTAATGTATCATTCTTACGCCTTTTAAGTATTTTTTCTTTAGCCCTGGGAGAAACAAACATACCCAGACCCCTCTTTTTATAAAGGATCCCTTCATCGGCTAATATATTAAGGCCTTTAGCAGCAGTCGCTGGATTAATATTAAACATTTCCGCCAGTTGATACTGGGAATATATTTTTTCTTCCTTTTGAATATTCCCTGACAGTATTTCTGTTTCCAGCCATTCGGAAATTTGAACATACAGGGGCTTCATTCCGTCGGTATTTAGTTTCATGGTCCACCTCCACCACTACTGATATGGTGCATTACTGTTGTAATGCACCATATCAGGTTTTCCCGGGTAAGTCAATAAAAACATAAAAAAGTTTCGCCCAAATTTAAGCGAAACATTAAAGGAACTACTTCCCTCGTTCATGAATTTTACTGACTCACCACTCCAAGAGCAAATGAGAGAATCCCTTACCTCTTATTTTTTCTCATTTTCTCGTTTCTTTTTCCATCGATTATATAGATAGACAGCTAAAAACCCTCCGACTATGGCAGGAATATAATCTATTTTTATTTCCTCCTTTCTACTCAATAAAATGAAGAGCTGTCTGCACCCTGGCCTTCATCAAAGGAGCGGTTTTGTCTTGTAAATCGGTGATTTCCGGGAAAGGTGGTATAAAGTTTACAGAAATGCTATGCTGCCCGCGTTCTGCACCGACACTTTTTATCGTATTCCCGCTTTCACCATTATTTATGGTAATTCCTTCAGGGTTATCACAAGAAAATGGTTTTAGAGGGCCTGTATAAGCAGGGCACCAGTTTACAAGAAA
>SKLX01000038.1 GCA_007121375.1 Bacillota bacterium
ACCCCTACCTTCCCTCCCCCTTCCTGGGCCACCCGGGCCATACCCCTCACCACCGAAGGGTGGCTGCAGACGGGCTTTTCCAAAGGGGCCGGGGCCAGCAGGTTTGGCTTTAAAAGGACCTCCTTCCCCTGAAAGAAGTCTTCCCCTATATCCAGTAAAGCCAACCCTCTTCTGATGGCATCTTCAACCTTCTGGTAATCATAGTCTTCTACCCTCAAAAGGGCTACTTTGACCATATAATCAGCTCCTAGTCCTCCTCCTGGTTTTCTTCCGGGTCCTCTTCTTCCTCCTGGCTTTCTTCCCGGTCCCCTTCCTCCTCCAGGGCTACCTCCAGGACCTGCCAGGCCTTATCCAGCTGATCCGACGGGACAAAAATATCAATGCCATGTATGGAGGAAGTGCCCATAACAATGCTCATATACTCCCCTATACCTTTATGTCTTATCATTACCAGTATATCATGGGCTTTCAGAAGAGAATGGACCACATTCATTTCATGGTCATCCCGGACCGTTATCAAGTATTCCCATTTTTCCTTTTCTCCCCTGTCTTTTTCGTGGTCAGACATGATGAACCCCTCCATTGTATCTATATTTCCCCTTCCACTTCCCGGTTGAGGCGGTCAAAAAAATCCACCATATAGCGGTGCCTGTCCCGGGCAATCCTTTTTCCTTCTTCAGTCAGCATCCGGTCCTTAACCTGACGAAGCTTCACCATAAACTCCCGGTAAGCCGTATCCTCCCGGCTGTAGGACCGGGTTTTTCCCAGGTCCACCCCTTTATTGTGGACCCGGGCTCCCACCTCTCCCGCAAAAACAAAAGCCCTTCCTATACCGATGGCTCCAATGGCATCCAGTTTATCGGCATCATAGAGGACCCGGGCCTCTTTACTCCGGGGCTTTTTGTCCCCCCGGAAACGGTGGGTCTCAATGCAGTGGGCTACCCTTTCCATAATTTCCGGGGAATAACCATGCTTTTCCAGGAGTTCCCTGGCTATTTCGCCACCCCTCTGGGCATGACAGACCTTCCCGTTATTTATATCCTGCTCTTCCCGTCCAATATCATGAAGGAGGGCGGCCAGTTTTAAAATTTCCAGGTCAGCCCCCTCCTTCTCCCCGATATGCAGACACAGGTTTAAAACCCTCCAGGTATGATCCCAGTCGTGGCTTTTACGAACATCTAAAAATCTTTCCTTAACTTCCTCTACCAGTTCATCAAAGGGGTTCATTTTAAGAAAACTCCTCCCGGTAAAAGACCTCCTCCAGCCCCTTCTTAGCCTTCCCTGGAGCCTCCTCCCGGGGATAGCCCAGGGAAATAAGGGATACCAGCCGGTAATTCTCCGGGGCCTTTAACAGGCGGGACACCTGCTCCTGGTAGGGCTTTTTATCCCCGGCAATCCAGCAGGCCCCCAGACCCAGGGCTTCCGCCGCTAAAAGGATGTTCATGGTGGCGGAACAGCCGTCCTCCAGGAAATACTTGGTGTCCTCACAAAAAACCGCTATACAAAGGGGCGCCCCGGTGACAAAAGGCCCCGTGTCCAGGATCTCCCCCAGCTCCTGAAGCCTTTCCCTGCGGGTAACGGCTACAAACTTCCAGGGCTGCACATTCCGGGCCGAGGGGGCCAGGCGGGCGCAGTCAATAATCTCCTTTATTTTTTCCTCTTCTACGGGACTCTCCTTATAGCTTCTCACACTTCTCCTGTTTTTTATAACTTCCAGCATTTTTTCACCACCTCAAATTTATTATGCCCTAACGGTAACCACAATCTCCCGTTTTCTCCGGGGCCCGTCAAACTCGCACAAAAAAATATTCTGCCAGGTGGATAAGGCCAACTGGTGACCCATAATAGGTATGGTCTCCCCGGGACCCACCAGGCCCGACTTCAGGTGGGCATCCCCGTTGCCGTCCTGTTTATCATGCTCCCATACCCCCCGGGGTATTACCCTTTTAAGTAAGTTTACCACATCCTGCTGGACGCTGTCATCCCAGCTTTCCTGGATCATGATGGCCGCGGTAGCCCCCCGGACGTATACATTAACCAGACCGTCTTTAACCCCCGAGCGGGCCACCACCCCTTTAACCTGGGAAGTAATGTCATATAAGTCTTCCCTGCGGTGGGTTTTCACCTCCAGGATTTCCTGCATACGCAAACCCTCCTTTTCTACCCGCCAGTTTTCCTCTGGTTTTCCTGGATAGTAGCATCTCCCAAACTTTTCATTCCGGGGCTGTAAGCCACAACCCGGTTGCGCCCCCTCCCCTTGGCTTCATACATGGCCACATCACCTTCCTCTACCAGTTCATTAAAACCAGGGGTGTCATTTTTCAGAGAAGTAACTCCAAAGCTGGCTGTTATATTAAAAGGTCCATGTTCCTGGCAATTAAAGGGCTCCTCCCCAATCTTACGCCGCAGGTCTTCCGCCACCTTTTTTGCTTCCTCTATACCCGTTTCCGTCAGGAGTATACAGAATTCTTCCCCACCATAACGGCTTACAATATCTGTAGCCCTTACCGCCTCCCGCAGGCGCTTTGCCAGTTCCTGCAAGATTTCATCCCCCACACCGTGGCCGTAAGTATCGTTTATCCTTTTAAAATTATCAATATCCAACATTAACAGGGAAAGGTGGTGATAGTATCTTTTAGCCCTTATTATCTCCCTTTCTCCCATTTCATAAAAACTTCGGCGGTTGTATAATCCTGTCAAGTCATCCGTTGCAGCCAGGGTTTTTATCTCTTCAAAAAGCTGAGCATTCTCCAGAATAAGGCCTGCCTGGCCGGCCAGATTCAGGGCCAGAGTGCCCTCCAGGTCCCTGTAAATACCTTCTTTTTTATGTTCCAGGACAACAATTCCCAGCTGACTGTTTCTGCTTACAATGGGTATGACCATCAGGGCCCTGGCCCCGGGGAGAAGTTCGTACTGGTAAAAAGAAAATTCTATTTCTTCTGGAGGGATAATTAAAGGTTTTCTACTATCTAAAACCTTTATAAAAAGGTCTTCCCTGGTTAGGGGGGAAGGATCCTCCCCGCTCTGGGGAGAAATACCCTCCCCGGCAGGGATAACCCCTTCCCCTGAAGCCAACACCCACCGGAAGCCCTCCTTTTCCTTCAAAAAAACACAGGCCCGGTGATAAGGCACCAGCTTTTTAATAAATTCAAGCATGGTTTCCGATATGGATTTTACCCCCTGAGAAAGGTCCGTGGACCGGATCATATCGTTAAGGGTTTCCGCCAGGAGCCTTTTTTGCTTTTCTAACTGAAAATCTCTGGCCTGGACCTGGGCTTTTTCCTTCTCCCTGTTCAGGATATTGACATGTTCCGCCAGGCCCATGGACAATAGTATAACTTCAAAGGTAGAACCAACCTGTATCCCATAAAGGGTTATAAAGGTGTCGGGAAGAAAACCCAGGCTTCTTCCTATGACGAAAAGGGCCCCCGCAAAGAGGAATCCCCAGCCTAGAAGCAAGTAAAGGGCAGGAGGATAATTATTTTTCCAGCTAATAAACACGGAAGAAATAAGAAGGACAGCCGCCACCAGGACGGTAGCTATCCCCAGGATCATGGCCAGGGTAAAATCCACCAGGAGGACCAGGGGGACCATTACTGCCGAATAAACCATTAAGTAATGGAGCATTTTATCCAACCGGGGGTTAAACTTCTCCAGGGGGAGCATGTTGCGGACAAAAACTACGGCCCAAAAACAGGCCAGGAACATAAAAAAGTTAATGGCGTTGGAACCCCACCAGGGATAATCAGGCCACAGGTATTGAAAGGAAAGGCCGTTCAGGGTCAGGTGAAAAAAAGCAATACTTAGAATGTAGGTGACATAGTACAGGTAGTTGGGGGAGCGGACATATAAAAAGAGGAAGAAATTATAAAGGGCCATGATAGCTATAATGCCGAAATAAAGACCCAGGATAAGGTATTCCTGCTGGGTTTTAGCCAAAAAGGATTCTTCTTCCCAGAGGGTCAGGGGGATAATCATGGCACTATCGGTTTCCACCCTCAGGTAAAAGGTCTCCGTTTCCTGGGGGGAGAGGGGAAGGCTGAAAACAAAGTGCCGGTGGTTAAGCTCCCTGGAATTAAAGGGGAGCATATCCCCCGTCTCTTTCAGGGTGTACCCGCCAGAACCGTCGGGTAAATACAAATCCACCCTATCTAAAATAGGGTAGCTTACTTCCAAAAGCCAGTTCTTGTCCCGGGAATGGTCTTCTACCTGGAACCGGAGCCAGTATGCAGAATCGGTATAGGAATAACTTGGGGTAACCTGTCCATTCGCCTCAAATAAACCAGACATGCCAGGGGAGGAAACCTCTTCAATACTCCTCCGCCCCGCCTCATCTTCCAGTATTTCCAGGTAAGAACTTAAATTATAACGGGTCCGGGAGGAATCAATAAGAAGAACCTCTTCCCCCGCCTGCCCTTCCCCGGGAAGGATGGATAAGGAGAAAAGGAATATTAATATTAGAAGGATTAACCCGACTGGAGACTTATAATGGTAATACATGATGTCCTCCGATTATTGAACTCCCATGTTGAATTGAAAATCTTAAGTGAAAATATATTTTACTAAATTCGACATAAAAAGACAGTAACCTACCTGTCGGGTTATATTATATTAGATTTAGTTCCCGGGCCCTTTCCACCGCCTGGCCCCGGCTCTTAACCCCCAGCTTGCCCATTACATTGCTGACGTGGGCCTTGACGGTGGGAAGGGCAATGGAAAGCTTCTGGCTGATCTCCTGGTTGCTCATTCCCCGGGCTAAAAGACCTATTACCTGGAGCTCCCTCCTGGTCAGCAGTACTTCAGGTCTGGCCTCCCGGTAATGTTCCCCCGGGCCCATAATCTTTACCCCTTCCCTGGTCAGGCGGATTAAGTTTTGAATATAGCCAGGGGAAACCCTTTTTTTATGATCCTTCTTTTTCCCCTGCCCCTTCTGAAATCTAACCAGAAGAATCATCATGGCCTTTCCTTCATCCACAAATTTTCGAAAATAGCCCAGGGACTCCCCCAGGAGCAGGGACTTTTCCAGGAGCTCCATGGCCTTATGGTTTTCCCCCTCCTGAAAATAAGCCAGGGCCTGAAGATTTAAAATTTCCACCAGGCTTTGCAGCCGCTGCTCCCTTTCCGCCATAAGGTGGAGCCGGTCCAGGAGGACCCTGGAATCTTCCAGGCTCCCCCGGGCCCCCAGTACCCGGGCCAGGGTAATATATTCCAGCTCCCGGGAAGGGGCAAGGGGGTCATATATGTTCAGGGAATACTTCTTCTCCCACTCCTTTATTTCTCCTCCTTCTCCCCTGCTTAAAAGAAGCTGTACTTTAAAGGCCTCTAAAAGGGGGAGCCAGGATAGGTGCCCCCCTTCCTTTACCTTCTGAAAGGCCTCCTCCATGATCCCCAGGGCCTCCTCCAGGTTTCCCCGGGCCCGGTGGATCCGGGCCAGGGCAATAAGGCCGGGAATTAAAACCCCCAGGGCTTCCTTTTCCCCCGCCTCGCTGATCCCTTCCATGAGGACGGTAATGGCCCTGTTTATTTCATTCCATTCATATAGGAGCTCCCCGGCCACCACCTCCAGGTACCCCGGGGGAGCACCAATTTTCTCCATAGCCCCCCTTACTTTATCTTCAAAGGGTAAATGGGTTAACTTTTGCAACCGGTGGTAATAACCCATAACTCCCCTCAGAAGGCTGGCTTCCCCTTCATTGAAAATGTAAGGGTTTTCAAAGATCCTTCCCTTCCCCTTTAAGTAACCCAGGGACTCCAGGCAAA